>CAIQUX010000080.1 GCA_903875055.1 uncultured Bacteroidota bacterium | reverse complement strand
TGTAATGTATCGGATGCGACAATTCGGTTGTATTCATTGTCGTCCACGATCAATATCCTTAATCCGTCTAAGATACTGCCATCAATTTGTTCTTCCGACAGGATGCGTTTATGAAGGCGGTCTACTGAGCCATCTTCAAGTTCTATCGTGAAAGAAAATGTTGTTCCGTGACCCTGATCCCTGCTATCAGTCGCTTCTTTACTATCAAGAGTCATGTTGCCGCCCATGAGGTCAACCAATTGTTTGCTGATGGTAAGCCCTAATCCGGTACCACCGAATTTTCGGGTGTCAGATGCATTGGCTTGGGAGAATCCTTCAAATACCGAATCGAGTTTGTCAGCCGGTATGCCAATGCCAGTATCTTTTACATAGAACGTAATGCGATTCAATTGTAATTTTTTATCTTCTAATCGCAAGCGAATACAAACGTTGCCTGTTTCGGTAAACTTGATGGCGTTACCAGCCAGGTTCATCAACACCTGATTCAATCTCACCGGATCACCTAAAACGATATCCGGCAGCTTAGGATCGATATCTGTTATTAGTTCAATAGTTTTCTCTTCAGCTTTATGCAACAAAGTTTGATGAACCTGATCGACGATGTCACGTATCGAGAAATCGATTTTCTCCAGTTCCATCTTGCCGGCTTCTATTTTTGACAGGTCAAGGATATCGTTGATGATATGTAACAGGTTGTCACTTGATTTTTTTATACCATCGAGATAATTAATCTGATCGGGTCGGGGATTCTTACCCATCAATAAGCCGGTCATGCCCATCACTGCATTCATAGGTGTGCGGATTTCATGACTCATATTAGCCAGAAACTGCTGTTTGAATTTTTCACTTTGTTCGGCCCGCTCCTTTTGTTCACGATAGAGCTGAGTCTGTTCTTCAACCTGCTGTTTCAAGTCTTCTTCTCTCGAACGAAGCTCTTCGATCAATGTATTGTTCTGCGAACGAAGACGGATCACGAGGTGACTGATAATCTTCTGAATCAGATCCGGTTGGTCTTTCAAGATATTATAAAAAGATACCTGATCGATACAGATCAGCTCGACTTCTTCCAAAGAAGACACAGACATCGATCTGGGTGCTGTGTGCAGGAGTGACATTTCACCGAAATAATCACCGTCATTTAATGTGGCTACGATAAAATCGTTATCATGAACTTTCACTTTTCCTTTGATGATGATATACATGGCATCACCGATATCGTCTTTACGTATGATGCTTTTCTGTCTGGCAAAGTAAAGCATCTTAAGTTGAGGAATATTTTTTAACAACACCTCCACAGGGATATCTGCAAAAATATCTGTCGCTTGCAGATGCGCCAGTATTTTGTTATTCATTAATTCGTCATTCATGGTATTGATTTAGTTGGTTTGGTTATTCATATGCTTTCTTCTTTTTCTATAGGATGACAAATTCATCCTTGTCTTTCTGAAAAGGAAAGGATGCGCGTATGTCATTCAGTACTTCTTTGTCGAGCTGGATAGTAAAGATATCTTCAATTTGAGGTTTCGAATATAATATATCGCCTAGCGGCCCTATGATGCAGCTTTCTCCCGGGTAGTGAAGTCCTGTTCCGTCGGTGCCGATTCTGTTAAGACCAATCACATAACATTGATTTTCGATGGCTCTTGCTTGCAACAGTGCTTTCCATGCCGCAATTCGTTTTACTGGCCAGCTAGCCACATACATCAGTACATCGTAATCGTTTTCTTTTGACATGCGGCTCCATACCGGAAAGCGCAGGTCATAGCAAATCAATGTGCAGATCTTCCAACCTTTGACCTGGGCGATCAAGCGCTTTTGTCCGGGGGTAAATTCCTTGTCCTCACCTCCGTATGAAAAGAGATGCCGTTTATCGTAGGAGCCATATCGTCCATCAGGCTGCATCCATATGAGACGGTTATAGATTTTTTTCTCTTCACTAATCATCATGCTGCCGGTGAGTATTATCTTTTTTTCTGATGCTATTCGCTTCATCCACTTCATTGTATCTCCGTCCATATCTTCTGATAACAATCCGGGATTCATGCTAAAGCCCGTATTGAACATTTCCGGTAAGACTACAATTTCCATCGGATCCGTAATGCCTTTGATTTTCTCTTCAAACATGTTCAGATTGGCGGTTTTATCTTCCCAGTGAAGATGGCTTTGTATGAGGGTGAAGTTTAGTGTTGACATAGGACGTAAAATTAGAAATTAGATCTTAGAATATCATTGATATAGTCAAATTCATAACCCTTCTGAAGTAAGTAATTCTTCAGTTTTGTCATCTTCGTAAATTTGTTTCTTTCCGAACGCAGGGTTTCCATTTTCTTCTCTGCCAGCGTCTGAATAGTTTTCAGGTAATCGTCTTCATCAATTTCCTTCATGGCTTTGTTGATACAATAGGTCGAGATGCCCTGTTGTTTTAATGTCTGTAAAATCTTATTACGCCCCCATTGCTTGTAATTGAATTTTCCTCTCACTATCGCGCACGCATATCGCTCTTCATTCAGGTAGTTTTCATCGATCAGGATACTGATATAATTTTCGAGTTCGTCTCCATAAATCTCGAGCTCAAGCAATTTACTCCGCACTTCCTTATGACTGCGTTCCTGATAGGCGCAATAATATTTTATCTTTTCAAGAGCTGAGGAGTTTTTCATAAGGTATTTGCTATGGCAAAAACTTAAAACAATTTCAGCTTGCTTAGGCGGTCCATTTCTTTCGTCAATAATTGCTTCAGTGCGTTTTGTTTGGCTTCTTTGTTCTTATACATCATTCGGTGGTCAAGCACTGCCATGGCAATATCATTCACATCGTCTTCAATCACAAAGGATCGCCCGTTGACCAATGCATACGCTTTAAGACATTTTAAGAAGGTAATGCCGCTTCGGGTGGATGCGCCTAATGTGATGCCCTCATGATTTCGCGTTGACCGTACAAGGTTCGAAACCGCACGAACGATTTCATCATGGACAAATATGTCTTCTGCCTGTTGTTGTAATTGCAGCACTTCCTCTAAGGTGAGCACCTGATGTATCTGCTCGAGGTTATGACTGATATGCAGGTAGTTTTTATAGATATCCATTTCAGTGTCCTCATTGACATAACCGAAATGTATTTTCATGTAGAAACGATCAAGTTGTGCAGCAGGAAGAGGGTAGGTGCCTTCCATCTCGATCGGGTTTTGAGTAGCGATAGTGAAGAATAGTTTTTCGAGCTTATAGGTCATTTCGCCCATAGTGATCTGGTGCTCGGCCATGCATTCAAGCAATGCACTTTGCACTTTGGGTGAGGCCCTGTTGATTTCATCAGCCAGCAAGACATTGCAGAATAATGGTCCGCGTTTGAAGATGAACTCTTTTTTACTGTCATCGAAAACATGAGTTCCTAGCAGATCCATCGGTAAAAGATCGGGAGTAAACTGCACCCGTTTGAAAGTCGCATTGCCAGTGTGTTCGCCTGCAATGGAACCGGCCAGTGTTCTCGCCAGTACTGTTTTTCCGGTGCCGGGATTATCCTCCATCAGGATATGCCCTTTAGCCAGTAAGCAGGTGATGACTTGTTTGATCTGTTCGCGTTTGCCTCTGATCACGCCTTCCATATTCAGGATAAGCCGTTCTATCTTTTCGGTGGATGTTTCTTCCATGCTTGTCTCGTTGAGTATTGTATCCATATTATTTACGATGTGATTTCGGGTTCAGGTAATTGATAATAGCGTATAAAAGTATTCAAATTTAAGAAACGGACAATACGTTTGCCTGTTTTGAAATGCGATCGGATTGTAGATTCAAATACCGGGTAAAATGTTGTGATCATTTGTCTTTCTCTTTCAGTCGGCTCTTGATTGGCATATTTTACTTTGAGGTATACATTCATGAATTCCGAGAAACGGGTTCCGTATTTCAGGTCAACAACTTGTCTGGCAAATTGCCATGGAGTCATCTGTAATCGGTCGACCTGTAACTGGTTCAACAGGAAGGTCGCGGTTCTGTATATATAATAGGCTTGTTCCTTACTGTTGGTTGTCCGGCCGATTTTGAATCTATACCAACGGTAGACTATGGTCGGTATGCTGAATAGGATAAGCAGAATTGCTAATGCTATGATTGCAATCAATTTGATATAATAGCTGTATGGTCGTTCATGAAGTTTACTAGTAACTTCTTCCTTCTTAACTTTTTCATCCATCGACTTGATATACACTTCATCGATCGGTATCAGTGATGGTAGTTTTTTTAGCAATGTCACAGCCGATTTTTCGGGTGAAAAGGCTTTAAGTTTTTCTGCATAGGAGACCGCCATTATCTTTTCTCCTTTCAACAGTTGGTGAATACTGAGGGGGAGACTGTCTTTCCAGATATTGGCTACTTTCAAATCGAGTGTGATATCGGTGTTCAGATTCTTGAATTCCACATCTTTGAAAATCATATCATGAAGATGAAGCCCTGCTATTTTCTTGGCTGTATCAATACTGCTGATTTCTCCGCCGACTGCTAAGACCGGATTAGGTGGTTGCATAGGCGGTGTGCCATCCGGTTTAGGTGATTGTTGTGCATCATCGTTTCCGACTGTGGTATCAAAATCGATCCAGCCATATTCAGGAAAATAAACCTGTACCCATCCATGTGACTGATCTTCGTAAAACCAATACCATCCTGTATTCTTATCGCTTCGATCTACGGTTAAGAAGCCTGTGACGATGCGCGATGGAATACCCATGGCACGTAATAAAAAGACAGTGGCACCTGCATAATAGGCGCAATAACCTTTCTTGCTTTCGAACAAAAAATACATCAGTTTTGAAGCGCCGGGTAAGCCGGGAACACCCGGATTGTCTGTATATGAAAATGTTTTTTCGCCTAATGCATTTCGGGCAAGGAAATAATCACGAATACTCAGTACTTTGTCGATCGCGGCTGTCTTCCCTGCAGCAAGACTATCCGCTAATGATTTTATTTTTCCATATTGTGAAGCCGAAGGGAAGAACGTGTAATACGACATGAATGTAGGATCGACATCCTCATATCCTTTTGCCTTTCGCAATTCATCAAAACGATGTTTCTGAAATTGGACAATCTCAGGATTGTCTGAATTGTAAATGAAGTAAGCACTGTTCAAATCCGAGACATAACTTTTGCTTCGGTAAGCGGATGAAAATTCTTTCTGAAATTCTCGTTCGACCGTAATAGGCTGCACCCAATACGATGTGCTAGGAGCAATAAAGGCCGAAGGTGATAATCGTTTCTTATAAATTTCTACTTCGACCGTTTTGCGATGCGCCGAACTGAAGCCATTGCGAATACGGCTGCTGTCTTTATAGGTCGAAAACAATTGGATCTTTGACGGGTCGGGTTTGAATTCATCACTAAAAGAAAGAGCCGTATCCCGCTCGAATGTTTCAGTAAGGGTGTCAAATTTAGTAAAGTGAAATGAAGTCAGGTATAAAGGATTAGGAATTTCGCTTCCCGGTAAATAGTTGTCGATATGCGCACAAAAGAGAGGTTCAGGATTCTTGTCACGTTGATTATGCCCTTCCATACCCATCGATTCCCTGTTCTCGACGGTGCCATCTTTTTTGGTTTCAAGCATCTGATTTTCTCCGTCCTTGCCGCCGCCTCCATATTCCTCCACACGTTCTGAAATCTCGGGATACATCAGGTACAGGATGCCGCCGAATAAGAGTAAAAGTATCGAGCAAAAAGCTATCAGTCGTTTGCTGAATCGCCACCAAAATCTGCCGGAGGTATGTTCGGTATTTCGCAACGATTCGTTGGTATACACTATGTAAATCGAATACAGAACCACCGGAGATAAGTATTGGATCAGTCTTTCAGCAGAAGTCAGATTGCCGGTTTTCGCAATCAAAATGATACAAAGGATAAGAAGTAAGCCGCTGAGGATGACCGGGAAAAAGGAATAACGTTGCAATCCCCAACCGCAGATCCATCCGGCGGTGAATAACCAGGCAAAGACCATGAATTGAACCGAGATGAAAAAACTGTCAAACTCACCGATGGCATAATTGTCAAGCAGTTTATACATCGAGAAGAGTGCAAATAGCAAGGCGGCAAATATTGGCAAAAACCTGAATCTGAATTGAGCCAGCAGAAAGGCGATGAACATGCCAACAGAGAAATAGATGGTTTGCGTAAGCCAAGCATCTTGAAGCAAGGTAAAATAATGGTGACTGTTCCAAAGGATAAACAAGACTACGATCGATGTCGGTAACAACAGGAAGACTACCTGAGCCAGGAAACGGGTAATCGATATGTGTTTTACAATGTTCATCAGATGGTCTCTATATTTAAACCGCTTTTTTTCAACAGGGAAAGTAACACCTTTTCCTTATTCAAGGTCTGAAATTTCAAAGGGTGAATGGCCCATTTGTTTCGTAAGGTCGACAAGCGGTCTGCTTTGGGTTTGAAAAAGATTCGAAGGAACCAATTCAGCAGATAATGACTTCTGAATACCCTGCTAAGTTGTATGAAGAAGATGGTGGTCTGAGGGTCTGACGCTGCGATGATCAGTTCAAGCTCTGCAGTTGATGTATACGAATGTATGCATAGCACCGAGCCATGCCTTGGTTTGAAGTAATCAGACAGGGTTTTGTTGTGATGCCATTCAGAAAGCGCCAGTGTGTAGCGAGTATGGTCGATATCCTGATTCGGATTTGTAATATCCTGGTCACTTTGATACTTGACATCAAATTCCTTTTGCGATAAGGCATCATAGATAGTCCATACACAATTCTTAAACCGGTTGATCATCACCTGCTGATAATCGGGATACAGGGAAAAATTCTGTGTATTGAAAAAGCTTGCATACAT
The DNA here is from genome assembly GCA_903875055.1 of uncultured Bacteroidota bacterium. GTDB lineage: Bacteria > Bacteroidota > Bacteroidia > Chitinophagales > Chitinophagaceae > OLB11. The sequence continues at coordinate 2,009 of CAIQUX010000080.1, read as the reverse complement.
ATAGATATGCGAAGCGAACGGATCCATGATTTCAGGAACACGCACGACAAGTTCCTTGTTCTTGGCAAATATCTTCCACACGATACGGCGCACATCATCCGAATCCTCGAATTTCTTATAACTCAACAATTCACCTTCCACTTTACGAAGCTGTTCGATCCGCACTTTCTCTTCTTCGGTTTTCTTAGGTGGAAGATCATGAGTATCCAGCAACAACGAATGTGGCAGATTACAGATAACCTGATTGGCTTTGACGCTTGCCGCAAAGGAGAAGAATTGCAACATGTCCTCGAAATAAATAAAGGCATGCGAAAAGGAATATTCCTTGATGTCGGGTAATAATAAGGCGTTCTTGCTGCTAAGTCCGGTATTGAATGAGATGAATTGTTTCTTGATCCGGTCGTTGACGATATACTTATCTGTCATCTGGGTTTTGTCGTAGACAAGCCTGACCTTGATAAAACCCAGGATCGGTTTCAAGGCAAAAGGTAATTTGGTTTGGATACGGAGAAGGTCATTTTTATAGGATTCAATATCCATAGCGATTTCGAAACTGCCACTGCCTTTTTTCTTTTTCTGATAGATGAAATAAAGAAAGCAGAAGCAAGTCGACAACAAAGAAAGTCCTATGATTAACCCAGAAAAAACCAGCGCGATCTTCGCCATCAGCATCGTGATACCCTGAAAGGAATTTGTTTCGGTCTCGGTCGAATGCAGCCATCGTGAAGCCAGCCACATGATGACGACTGCCAACACCAAATTCAGTCGGAAGGGTACGAATTGCCAGTAATACTTGAGAGACGCAATGAGACGTGAAAACTTCATCAGGCGGAAAATTAGTCGAATATAAGCGTATTTGATTTTTACTGCTGACTTTTTAATAATAAATTATGGAAAGCGGTTTCTGCTGTTTACAATACCAATGTGATATTCAGGGTTATCCAAACTCTTTTGAATACATACAGTGGTAAATGCCGATGGTTATTTTGTTTAGAACAAATGAAGTAGAGCGAAATTTGGGCTATTACAAAATTCCAAGCGGTATAAATCTTTGTTCCGTTGTACATTTGGCGCCTAACATCGGTATGTATGAAAACACAAATAACCTGTCCGCAATGTAAAAGTAAATTCAACCTCGAAGACGTATTGACAGAGGATGTAGAGAAATCGATCAAGAAAAAATACGAAGAGGAGAATAAGGAATTGGCCGCGACCTTCGCAAAGCGTCATCAGGATCTGGAAAAGCAAGTGGCCGAATTCGAGGAAAAGAAAAAACAGACGAATGAAATTGTCTTGGAGCGTGTAAAAAAGGCGACTGAGGAGCAAGTCAAGCGTATCGAAGAAGATCTGTTGAAGAAAATATCAGAAGAGAACCGATTGAAATTGGAATTCCTTGAAAAGGAAAATTTAGATAAGAGCCTCAAGCTGAAGCAATTGCAGGAGAAGGAAATCGAAGTCATGAATCTCACGAAGCGTCTTCAGGAGCAACAAGAACAGGAAGCACATAATTTACAAAAGCAACGGCTTGAACTCGAAGTGGAATTGAAAGCCAAACTTTCAAATGATATCCTGTTGAAAGAACGGGAGAAATTTGATATGGAAAAAAGGGAACTGGAAAAGCAACTGAACGATCAAAAGAAACTTACTGAACAGATGACCCGAAAACTCGAACAAGGTTCCATGCAAACGCAGGGTGAGGTACAGGAACTTGCGTTGGAGGAGATACTGATGAATTCATTTCCATTCGATGTGGTCACTGAAGTGGGGAAAGGGAAGCGAGGGGCCGATTGTATTTTGGTAGTTCGTAATGAGATGGGGTATGAATGCGGCAAGATTATTTTTGAAAGCAAGCGTACCAAAGATTTTGATAAGAAATGGCTAGCCAAACTTAAGGAAGATGCGTTGGAATCGGCCTGCGATATTCCGGTGCTGGTCTCTCAGGTCTTACCTGATGACATGCGTATGTTTGACCATCGGGAAGGAGTCTGGGTTTGTAAATTCAATGAAGT
>CAIQUX010000079.1 GCA_903875055.1 uncultured Bacteroidota bacterium | reverse complement strand
TGTTCTCACCGAAATGGGTGTAGGTCGCTTGTTTAGTCCGGGTACCAACACCGGCGACATCGCCACTTACATTCAAGATTATGTCAAAACAGTACGTGAGCAAGAAAGCACATCCTAAGAAGCAGCTCACAACACGCTATAAAACGAAAAATCATTATTAAAATAACATACAATGGAATTTAACACCCTACTTTTTAGCATCGAGAATGGTATTGCAACGATTACTGTAAACCGTCCCGACAAAATGAATGCCTTGAACAAAGACGTGATTACCGATTTAAGTAAAGCATTTGACGAAGTCTATACAAACAAAGAAATCCGCAGTGTGATCCTGACAGGAGCCGGTCCGAAAGCCTTTGTTGCCGGAGCCGATATCAGCGAGTTCCTTTCATTGGACGCAGCCGGTGGTTCATCATTAGGCCGTATCGGGCAGGAAGAAGTCTTCAACAAGATCGAAAATTGTCCTAAACCCGTGGTAGCCGCCGTAAACGGATTTGCCTTAGGCGGAGGATGTGAATTGGCTATGGCTTGTCATTTCAGATTGGCCAGTGACAATGCACGATTCGGTCAACCTGAAGTGAATCTCGGATTGATTCCTGGATATGGCGGTACACAACGATTGACATCCTTAGTAGGTAAAGGCCGTGCGATGGAACTATGTATGAGTTCACGTATGGTAGATGCCAATGAAGCCATGACGATAGGTCTGGTGAATCATGTAGCCACTGCTGATACATTACTTGAAAAGACAATCGAGATATTGAATACCATCAATACGAAATCGCCGATGGCCTTATCGAAAGTCATTGATGCCGTGAATCATGCAGGTACAGCAAACGGTTTTGAAAACGAAATCAAATTATTCGGTGAGTGTTTCGGCACAGCCGATATGAAAGAAGGTGTAACAGCTTTCATGGAAAAACGCAAAGCGGTGTTTACAGGAGAATAATTATCTACTCTTTAAATAAAAAGCCACAGTATCATATATGTTGAGACTGTGGCTTTTTTAATGCTACAGGTTAATGATTATCCGTTAAACCACACAGATCATAATTTTACTCCTCTTCTTTTTGCCTTGATGCAAAAAGAAGCAAAAAGATCAAGGCTCATGAAAAATAGCTAAAATGATGTTCATTCGGCTAAAAATACCTAAACTCGTGCCACGCTTCAAGGCCAACGTTTACTCGGACAAAGGTATTTTTTACGCCTCATTTCCATCATTTCTTAACGCCATTTTTCATAGGCCATTTATCACAATTGTGCACTTTTACGAATAAGCATTTAATTATCTGCTCTTTAAACAAAAAGCCACAGTATCATATATGTTGAGACTGTGGCTTTTTTAATGTTATTAATTAAATCAATGCTGAACGTTCTCCAGTTCCTCCGGATTATGTTTATGCTTGAACATAAAGGCAAACGCGATAGCGATAATTAAGGCATAGATAGAAAAGGTGAGCCAGATCGTATGCCAGTCTTTTGAACCATCGTGGGTAAAATATTTATCGATCAGATAACCACTGACCGAACTGCCGAAGATGGCACCGAAACCATTGGTCATCATCATAAATAATCCCTGTGCACTGGAACGTATGGATGCATCGGTAGTGGTCTCTACAAACAGAGATCCCGAAATATTAAAGAAATCAAACGCCATTCCATAGACAATACATGATAAGATGATCATCCATAAACCACCTGATGGATCGCCATAGGCAAATAAACCGAAACGTAATACCCAAGCCAGCATACTGATAAGCATCACTTGTTTGATACCGAATTTCTTCAGGAAGAAAGGAATCGCTAAGATGAAAAGGGTTTCCGATATCTGAGAGATCGACATGATCAGGGTTGAATATTTCACAACCACCGAATTGGCAAACTCAGGCATTTTAGAGAAATCAGACAGAAAGGTATCGCCATACATATTGGTCAGTTGCAAAGCCCCGCCTAAAAACATCGAGAAAATAAAGAACAAGGCCATCTTATAGGTACCGAATAATTTAAACGCATTCAATCCCAGCACTTCAACCCAAGAAGAATCTTTAGAGGTCAGGTTTTCAGGCGGACATTTAGGCAAGGTGAAGGAATAGATTCCCAACACCACAGAAGCCATGGCTGAAATATAAAACATGTTGGCAGTAGCTTTGTTACCTGTGAGATTAGTAATCCACATGGCTACGATGAATCCGATGGTGCCCCATACCCTGATCGGTGGAAATACTTTGACCACATCAAATTTGTAATTCTTAAGGATATGATAGGCCACAGAATTTGATAAGGAAATCGTAGGCATATAGAATATCATGGCGACAAAGATCACCCAGAAGAAACTACCCGGATTATCGACCTGCGGAATATAGGCAATCGCTAATCCACCGAGGATATGCAGGATACCATAAAGCTTTTCTGCATTCATCCAACGGTCGGCAATGATACCTGTCAGTGCCGGCATGAATAAGGAGGAAAGTCCCAAGGTTGAAAAGATCGCACCGAATTCGGCTCCGTTCCATTGTTTGGTGGCAAACCAATAATTGCCCACCGTAATCAGCCAGGCACCCCAGATAAAAAACTGTAGAAAGCTCATGGCTACCAATCTATTCTTTATTCCCATACAAAATGTTATGAAATGTTTACAAATTAAATCTCGTAAATCTACTGTTTAAAACGAGATAAACCAAACAATGCGAACGGGTTTATTGAGGCTTTCAAAGGAGGGTTATTGATCATTGATCTCCCTCTTGCTGTATCAAAGAACTCGGCAAAATGGATTACTTTTGCCACGTTTCATTCCTCACTGAGGAAGATTCTTTTTAAACAGACACATACACGTGAATACGAACTCTACCATACTCATTACAGGCGCAGCCGGCTTTATTGCCAGTTGCATGGCTTCTTTCTTACAACAAAAAGGATACAAGCATCTCATCCTGGTCGATGATTTCTCATCATCGGCTAAAGCCCACAATTTCAGTTCACTCGAAGCTCCTATACTGGTAGACCGGAATACCCTGGAATCATTTCTTCAGGAAGATCGACACATCGATGTCGTGATTCATTTCGGAGCAAGAACAGACACCACCGAAATGGATTATGCCGTACACGAAAAACTGAACCTGCTTCCGTCTAAAGTGTTATGGGCCTATTGTACTGCTAAACAGATTCCATTGATTTACGCTTCTTCAGCCGCCACCTATGGATCAGGAGAGCAAGGTTATGATGATGATCATGATAAGGTACATGAACTTCAACCTTTGAATCCTTACGGTGTTTCAAAGAATGAATTTGATAAGTTTGTTTTAGATGAGATTAAAGAAGGACGAGCGATGCCACCTCATTGGTATGGATTGAAATTCTTTAATGTTTATGGCCCGAATGAATACCATAAAGGCCGCATGGCTTCTGTGATCTTTCATGCTTATCATCAGATCATGGAAAAAGGATTCTTGAAACTGTTCCGTTCACATCGGCCTGATTTTGCAGATGGCGGACAAATGCGCGACTTCATTTATGTCAAAGATATCCTTGAAGTGACCTATTGGTTGATGGAACACTTACCTGAAAGCGGTTTGTATAATTTAGGTACCGGCAAAGCGGCTACGTTTGTGGATTTGGCGAATGCGGTCTTCCATGCCATGAATAAAGAAGCCAAGATTGAGTTTATCGATACACCAATCGATATCAGGGAAAAATATCAGTATTTCACTGAAGCAAATATGAGTAAACTGATCATAGCAGGATATGAAGCACCTTTCTATTCAATCGATGAAGGAGTGAAGGATTATGTAGAAAACTATCTGGCTAAAGAAAGATATTATTAATTCAATTCAGGATTTGTAGGCATATGAAGCAGGGGGTTGAATTGTTGCCCCAAGGCGGCCATCGATTTCTTCCAAAGAGTTTCAGAATCCGTATTAAACAGCAACTCGTGTGATGCATCTGATACTAGCCAGGAGTTGACTTCCAGTTCTGATTCCAATTGTCCTTTACCCCAACCAGAATAACCGATAAAGATTTTACAATCAGAAGGGATTATATTGCCGGACTCGATATATTGAATCGCTTTTTCCAGACTACCGCCCCAATAAACTCCGTCAGCTATCTCTTCTCCTCCGATCAGTTCAGGCACATTGTGAACCATATGCATGGATTCAAGTCCTACTGGTCCTCCAATATATAAGGGGAAGGGAATATGTTCCAATTCAGGAATAAAATGTGACAGATCAGCCTCGGCTAACTTATTGATGACAAAGCCAATACTTTCATCTGTATCATGATGACACATATACACAACCGACCTTTGAAAGCTTTCGTCCTGAAGCAGAGGTTCAGAAATCAGAAGTTTACCGCTTCCGACTTTGATATTGGTTTTATATTTAAGTACATCGCTGAACATACTGTGAATGTTTATACTAATGTAGCTGGTTGAATCTAGAATTTCAAACTTTAGGCAATATTCTTATCTGAATCTCACTAAAGAAGAACGAATCAGCCTGTTATACATCCTATCGGATACATGAGAAGGCTTGAATTTCAGACCATAGGACTAGTTTGAAGCAGCTCCACTTTCACAAATTTTATTATCTTCGCGCCATGAATCCACAAAAACGCGTTTTTGACAATATCGTTGAGGCGATAGGCAATACCCCACTGATCCGTTTAAACAGTATTACGAAAGATTTTCCTTGTCCTGTTTATGCCAAGGTCGAATATTTCAATCCGGGTAACAGTATTAAAGACCGTATCGCACTGAACCTGATTCAGGATGCAGAACGAAGCGGCAAATTGAAACCGGGCGGTACTATTGTTGAATGTACCAGCGGCAATACCGGTATGGGATTAGCACTTGTGGCCCTGACCCGCGGTTATAAATGTGTATTCACACTTGCTGATAAGATGAGTAAGGAAAAAGTCGATATCCTTCGTGCCATGGGTGCAGAGGTACATGTTTGTCCTACGAATGTCGAACCCGAAGATCCACGTTCCTATTATTCAGTAGCGGCACGTATCGCCAAAGAACGCGATGGATGGAATCCAGACCAATACAATAACCTTTGCAACCGCGAAGCTCATTATATGAGTACAGGTCCTGAAATCTGGAATCAGACAGAAGGCAAGATTACCCATTATGTTGCTTCTACAGGAACTGGTGGTACCTTGGTCGGTACAGGTATGTTCTTGAAAGAACAAAATCCTGATGTACAAGTTTGGGGTGTTGATCCTGATGGTTCGATATTGAAACATTGGTTCGATACCGGTGAAATCAAACCTGAACTGGCTAAAGTATATGCCGTAGAAGGTATGGGAGAAGATTTCATTCCAGAGAATTACGACCGCAAGTTCATAGACCATTTAGAAACCATACAGGATAAAGAATCCTTGCTGATGTGCCGAAGACTGGCCAAAGAAGAAGGACTCTTTTGCGGATCATCGGCAGGTGCTGCTGTGCAGGGATTACTTCAAATGAAAGATAAATTAAAACCGACTGATCTGGTGGTGGTTATCCTTCATGATCATGGTAGTCGTTATGTAGGTAAGATCTATAATGATGACTGGATGAAAGAAAAAGGATTTCTTTAGTCGCACTTGATAAGACTTCAGTAAAGTCATATTCATACCGATACGCAGAAGTCAATAATCCTTAAATCCATCCATGCGAATATTCATTTCCAATATCAAGTCATTACTTCAAACAGAAGACAAAGACAATTCGCGTCTGCTTGTAAGAGGAGGTGATATGAAAACATTGCCTTCAATTGATAATGCTTGGTTACTCATAGAAGACGGACTGATCAAAGACTTTGGTGACATGTCATCACTCGATACTTCCTTCAACGTCGATCAGGAAATCGATGCGAAAGGTGGCATGGTGCTTCCTGCATGGTGCGACTCACATACACATCTGGTCTTTGCCCATTCAAGGGAATATGAATTCATAGATCGGATTAACGGACTTTCTTATGAAGAGATTGCACAGCGAGGAGGTGGCATTCTGAATTCTGCTAAAAAACTCAATGCGGCCGGTGAAGATGAATTGTTTGAATTGGCCATGCAACGTCTTGACGAGGTGAAGTCACTAGGCACAGGCGCCATTGAAATCAAAAGCGGTTATGGACTTTGTACGGAAGGTGAATTGAAAATGCTTCGTGTCATACGACGATTAAAAGAACATTCCGATTTGACAATTAAAGCTACTTTCCTCGCAGGACATGCCTATCCGCTTGAATATCGTGAGAATCATGAAGGCTTTATCAAATTGATCATTGATGACATGCTGCCCAAGGTAGCCGATGAACATCTGGCGGAATACATCGATGTGTTTTGTGAGAAAGGATTTTTCAGTGTCGATGAAACGGACCGTATTCTGGAAGCCGGAGCGAAATATGGCTTAAAACCTAAGGTACATGCCAATCAATTATACAATAGTGGCGGTATGCAAGTGGGAGTCAAACATCACGCCATCAGTGTTGATCATCTTGAGACCATGGACGAAGAGGAAATCGAATGTCTCAAACATTCTAATACCATCCCGACACTTTTACCGGGCGCAGCTTTCTTTCTGGCCATGCATTATCAACCGGCACGAAAGATCATCGATGCAGGATTACCTGTTGCCTTAGCCACCGACTATAATCCAGGTTCATGTCCGAGTGGCAATATGAATTTCATCTTGTCGCTGGCTTGTTCTCAAATGCGCATGACACCTGAAGAAGCCATCAATGCCTGTACGATCAACGGTGCCGCTGCCATGGAAGTCAATGATAGCTTGGGAAGTATCAAAATAGGAAAGAAAGCGAATCTGATCATCACAAAACCTATTCCTTCAGTGGCTTATTTACCTTATGCGTTTGGGACGAATCTGATTGAGAAAGTTATTATTAGTCTTAAGGCCTAAGGCGTGAGGGCAGTTATAAGTTACGAGTTATTAGGTATAAGATAAAAGTACAATCAATTAGATTTTAGAATTATTTGAATGCTTATTCATAAAAGTACACTATTTTGGATAAATGGCCTATGAAAAATGGCGTTAAGAAATGATGGAAATGAGGCGTAAAAAATACCTTTGTCCGAGTGCGCAAGGGCATTGCAGCGTTGCACGAGTTTAGGTATTTTTAGCCGAATGAACATCATTTTAGCTATTTTTCATCAGCCTTGATTTTTTTGTTTCTTTTTGCATCAAGGCAAAAAGAAAGGAAGATGAGGATAACAATAATTGGTGTTTCTAAACTGAAAATCACTCTTATTTGAAATCAAGGTTAGTTTAGGCAGGTTAGAAATGTAATACTGCTCCCTACTCCAACTTTATCTTCCTCAATCTAGGTGCAGAAAAATACGTTACAAAGACAACGAGTATGGTCATGATACCGCCAAATACGACTGCCGGAACCGTTCCCATCAATCGGGCGGTTACGCCACTTTCAAATGCGCCAAGTTCATTACTCGAACTGATGAACATCATATTAATAGACGAAACACGACCTTTGATTTCATCCGGTGTTTTCAATTGTAAGATAGAATGACGGATCACCACGCTCACTCCGTCAAAGAGCCCGGCAAAGAACAATAACCCGAACGATAGATAGAAATTAGTCGACAAACCGAAGAGCATGATACAAGCCCCGAATCCACCGACACAAAGGAAAAGCTTGGTACCCACATTTTTCTTTAAAGGCAGATACGCCAATATCAGCAACAGGAAGATAGCGCCTATGCCATGCGCACTTCGAAGCCAGCCATACCCGACTTCACCGATATTCAATATTTCTTTAGAGAAAACAGGCAATAAGGCCTCCGCTCCGCCAAACAAGACGGCAAACAGATCGAGACTTAACACAGCCAGTATGATTTGTGATTTGAACAGAAAACTGAATCCTTCCTGCAAACCCTTCAGTATACCCACATCCTTGGTCAAGGTAACCGGCTTAGGTTTAATCTTCACGATACTAAACAAGGCCAAGGACAGACAAACGGCTGCAATGATCAAGGTATCGCTCACACCTATCGCCGCCATCAGGAAACCGCCCGCTAAAGGCCCTAATACTGATCCCAGCATCCACGATGTACTGCTCCAAGTGATTGCTTGTGGCATACGATCTCTCGCCACCAATAAAGGTAAAAGTGAAAACGATGAAGGAGCCAGAAAAGAACGTATACAACCGCTGAAAAACATGGCAGCCAGAATTAACCATTCCACCGTTTTTACGGAATGGGAATGAATAAATATATTGGAACAAATGATAAAGATAAAAACCGCATTGACCAGATAGAAGAGAATACAACGGAGATACATGGTTCGCTTTTCACGCTTATCGACAAAATAACCGGCCAGCAATGCCATACTGAAAGCAGGTATCACTTCTGCCAATCCAACCAAGCCAAGCGATAAGGGATCTTTTGTGAGGGTATATAAGAGATAACTCACGACGGTTGTCTGCATGAAAAGTGAAAAAATCACCAGAAAGCGTGTTGAGATAAAGTAAGCAAACTCTTTTTCCTTGAGTAATAATAAGGTTTTTCTGGCCGAGGAACTATCCATGTCGGACAAAGATAAATAATATGACAATACAGCAAGGAGCGAATGTGATTATAACCCATTATCAGTTTATCTAATTATCTTCGCTTTTCATGTTTCAGGTTTTCATACAGAATTGCAGAATGGCCTTTGAAGAACTCAGGACCAACAAGCTACGCACCTTCCTTTCGCTATTGGGTGTCACCATCGGTGTATTCTGTATCATCAGTGTACTCACGGTTTTCGACAGTCTGCAGAACAATATTCAGATCAGTATGCAATCGCTAGGAAGCAATGTATTGTATATCGGTAAGTTTCCCTGGATACCCGAAGAATCCGGTGAATATCCGATGTGGAAATATAAAGCCAGACCTGTTTGCAATTATGCCGAGATGATGGCCATCCATAAATATGTCAACAGCGCTTCCTATGCTACCATCTCCTATTCAGATGAGTCTGAAAATATCAAATTCGGAAGTAACGAAACAAAAGGTGTGGGCATATTCGCGGTGACCTATGACTTCAATAAATTGCAATCGATCGATATCAACGATGGCCGTTATTTTTCCTTGTCTGAAATGCAGGGCGCCCAAAGTAATGGTATAGTCATAGGCGCCAATGTGGCTGATGAGCTATTTGGCAACTCCATTTCTCCCATCGGCAAGTACATCGATATCTTCAGCCGTTCGTTTCAGATTATCGGTGTGATGAAAAAGCAAGGTAAGACGATGACCGGTTTCAATTTCGACGGAGGCGCCATCATTTCGTACAACTATCTGTCGTCATTCCGTAAGATCGACAACAATATCGGAAGCGGCTTTACTGATCCGGTCATCATGGTCAAAGCCAGAAAAGGGTTTGCACTGGAAGAGATGAAATATGAAATCAAATCCGTTCTCAGAGCGAGTCGTAAGTTACGTCCTTCCGAAGCAGATAATTTTTCGTTCAATCAACTCGACAGCATTCAAAAGAGTATCAGTTCCATCTTTGTGAATTTCAACATCTTTGGCTGGATCATAGGTTTCTTCTCTCTTGTAGTAGGAAGTTTCGGTATTGCCAATATCATGTTTGTATCTGTCAAGGAACGCACCCGTTTCATCGGAGTTAAAAAAGCCATCGGTGCGCGTAAGTTCACCATCTTATCTGAATTCCTTATCGAGTCGGTCATCCTTTGTATGATGGGTGGATTGATAGGTATACTCTTTGTCATGATCTTATCAAAGATATTAAGCGGCCCATTAGGATTCCCGGTTGAATTATCGATGAACAACTTTCTACTCGGATTAGGTATCAGCGTGGCAGTGGGTATCATAGCCGGTTATATTCCTGCCAAACGTGCTGCTAACCTAGATCCTGTGGTGGCCATACGAAGTTGATAATCTGTTTTACTATTTTTAAGTATCCTATCGCTGTGCTTCGTGATTTAACGGACCACCTTTTTCCCATTTAATTATTTCAACTGTTGCAAGCAGAATCGTGCACTTACTTTAAAGCTTTATCATCACGCTTCCTGAAGCCAAATCATGAATGGCCCGACGTTTCGGATTACTATGAATGGTTAAAAATGAAACCCAACCTAACATGAGTTTTATAGGATATCTGATAAATGCTTGTAAGAAATTGATGCGTTTAGTCGTATTACTAAATTTCCTCACTCTGATTCCTTTAAGGAAATTACCCAATGTACAACCCAGTTTCATCGAAATGGGTTCGTATGCCACCAAGAGCACAATCAATAAAATCTTTATCCATGTTGGTATGTTCTCATACCTTTCGGTAACGCTGACAAAAGTGCAAACCAAGACAAGCATTAAAACCAAGTCAATGACTGTTGATTGATATCGGTCAATGAGGGGAGGATATTTTTCTTCCATAAGGCTACAAATTTACTGATTTCTACTTTCCAATCGAACACAATTAACATATGACCAGCCACAGAATGTAATAGTATATAACCACGAACTGATAACAATTCGAATAACACATTCTCTAATTCAAATCATACTTTCTAAAAAAAATACACTACAATCTAATACCTAAAGCTATTCCTGCCATCAATGTTTTAGCCTTCAGGTTGAATGTATTGGTGGTATGTAAGTATCCATGGTTTCTGCTATAACGAATATAATCAGCATTTTCTGTTGTCCAGATTTTGTTAGCTTGAAAATATTCTACTTGCAGCGATATAAGAAATCTTCGGATATTGTACTTTATTTTAAAACCGGCTCCATAGGAAATTGCATTTTTATTAGGGCGAGAGAGCGATAATGCCAGTTGGTCGGATGTAGAATCTGTACCGCCTGAACCGCCTGCACCAGACATTGAATAACTCGTGAATGAAGTATTCGCATGACTTGTATGCAGATACCCAAGTTCGATAAAAGGCTGTAGCTGAAGTTGCCTTAGAAAGGTTTTGAACGAATATCCTATTCGCAATGGCACTTGTGTATAAACAGAAAAATCGCCGGCTAAACCAAAACGACCACCGTAACCAACACCTTGTTCTTTTAACAGAGCGGCATCAGTATAAGCTACTGTTGCGGTAAATCCATTTCGACGAATACCCAGTTCTGCCCAATATGAATCGGTTTGCATACTGCACATCAAACCATAATAATAACTTGCCGTAACAACTGCATGAAGGATAGATGTTAGCTCGCCCCTTTGCGGAAGAGTCAATAGCAAACCTTGTTCGACTCCAATCGAATACGCTTTATGTCGGGGTTTTGCTGCTAGCTTTGGTTTCGCCGATAATGTATTCTGACCAATATTTAGCAAGAATAAGATTGTATAAATACTAAGCTTTCGCATGTTAATGTCATTTAGTTGATGAGATTAATTGTAAACTGTGCTGACTATATTTTCGTGTCCAAAGCGGCGGCAACGAAATGTTCAACTTAGTTCGAACATCCTGTCGGACATTGCGTCTTTTCGAATTTTCTTTCATACTTAAAATCAAATATACTCATGATTTGGTCTTAGTGTACCTTATTCCTTTACTAGTGTCTGACACTTTGGTTAAAGGTTCGAGAAGTTTATGTTTGTCGAGACCCTTGGAGAAGAAATTGTTCAATTTAGTTCAGCGTATCCCATCACACGTCTCCCAAGGCTTCTTACTTTATGATTTATCTTTCTAGGAAAACTTTTTTCCTACATAATTCTAAAACAAAAACATGTGAGATTATTATTTTCCTATGTAGAAAAACCTTTTTCCCACCTAATTTTAAAACAGAAAGACATGAGATTAACTTTTTCCTACATAATTTCAGAACAAAAACACGAGTCTTAATGATTTCATGACATCATTTTTCGGCAATTTCATACGAGGAAATTATTTCCCTACATGGTTATAGAGGAAGCCAGAGATCAGAATCGTAATCTTGAAAAATATTAGTAATCAACCAAACAATACTTAAATTACAATACGAGATTTACCATCGATTATCAGTGTAACATGAATCAGGCATGTTATAAAGACAAAAGCCCTGTGTATGTGTTTGCACTTAGAGGACATCTCGAATTTCAAGTCAACTAAAAAAATATAATTCGTGGGCGGGTTCTTTACTTTCATCTTGCTTCAACAAGCGTTTTGCCTTATTTTTGGGCATCCATTAAAGGATACTTAATTATATGAACGAAAAAATAAAGAATATCATCGCTTCATCAATCGATACCAAACGTCAGATTCTGGAAAATGAAACCATGATACAAACCCTCGAAGATTGCAGCAATGTCATAACAGCAGCCTTTAAAAATGGCAACAAAGTATTGTTTTGCGGTAATGGCGGAAGTGCTGCTGATGCACAACATCTGGCGGCCGAATTCAGCGGACGATTCTATACCGACCGTGATGCCCTTCCTGCCGAAGCGCTTCATTGCAATACGTCCTATATGACGGCTGTAGCCAACGATTACAGTTACGATGTGGTGTATTCCCGTATGATCAAAGGCATAGGAAATCCCGGTGATGTACTAATCGGACTTTCAACCAGCGGTAATTCAAAAAACATCGTTGAAGCCTTTAAGACCGCTAAGTTAAAAAATATGGTTACCGTGGGTCTCACCGGCGAAAGCGGCGGCATCATGAAAGAAATGAGCGATTTCCTTCTTAATGTGCCATCATCAGATACACCCCGTATCCAGGAATCGCATATCATGCTGGGGCATATCATCTGTCAACTGGTAGAAGAAAAATATTTCGGTCATGCATCATAAGGATTGTATCATACTGGCCGGTGGTATGGGTACACGATTGCAATCGGTCGTCAATGACAAACCTAAATGTCTGGCCGATATCAAGGGTAAACCTTTCCTTTCGTATCTGGCCCAACATATCAAAAAATATGCCTTCCGTAAGGTGGTCTTTTCCGTCGGGTATAAGAAAGAGATGATTATCGACTATGTGACGAATCACCCCGAAGAATTCCCCTTAGATATCGCTTTTGCCGAAGAGAACGAGCCCTTAGGAACTGGAGGCGCTATCCTCAATGCCATCCCCTATTGTGAAACCGAAGATATCTTCGTGCTCAATGGTGACACCTTCTTCGATGTGGATCTCGATGCCATGCATGAATTTCAACGTACTAAGATGGCCGATTGCACATTGGCTCTCAAACCCATGCATAATGCCGACCGTTATGGTCTTGTACGCATCGATGAGAATGCCATGGTGACCGGTTTTGAAGAAAAGCGCCCGGGGGCTTCAGGCCTGATCAACGGCGGTATCTATTGTATTTTCAAAAGCTCTTTTATCAATATCCCTTTTGAATCGAAATTCTCGTTCGAAAAGGACTATCTCGAAAAATTCATTTCAGAACGCGAGATGACCGGTTTCGTGCAGGACCGTTACTTCATCGA
>CAIQUX010000078.1 GCA_903875055.1 uncultured Bacteroidota bacterium | reverse complement strand
TTCTACATCCATCACCATCAATGCCTCAGGGGAATTCTCGACAAGTTTTCTGAATCGCTCTTCATTTTCGATCAATGCTTCTTCGGCTTTTTTTCGCGCGGTGATATTTTTGACAAAACCGATGGCACGGTTTTCATCAATCTTAACAATATGGAGTGCGCACCATCTGATTTCTCCCGTAACATGAACGAATCGTACATCGGCTATAATGCTGCCACTAGTTGCAAGGTCTTTTTCCAATTGCTGTATTTTCTCCCGGTCTTCTTCCGGAGTCAGGTCTTTGATTGACATACAAAGCATTTCAGCTCTGGTATAACCGGTAATATGAGTGGCTGCAAGATTGACTTCCAGAAAATGACCGTTCAAATCAACCTCTATGACCCCATCAGGTGCATTTTCAACATAATTCCTGAATTTTAATTGGCTCTCAATTGCTTCATCCCTGGATTGCTGAAGTTCTTTATTCAGACGCTTGATCTGCTCATTCTCCTGTTCGATTTTCAGGTTCCACTCAGTTAACTTTTCCGCTTCCTTGCGGGTTGTAATGTCAAGCACATTGGCCATCCAGAACATGTTATCATCGACCGAAAAAGAAGTCACGATGACATGCACGGGGATGAAGCCACCGGACTTTTTGCAGAACTCTAATTCGAACCCTTCTTTGGGTGCTTGATTGTTGATGGTAAGGGTAAAGCAATGCTGTATTTTTTCTAGCTCATGTTGAGGCCAGTATATGAACGGAGGGAATTGATTGATGAGTTCATCTCTTTCCCATCCAAGCATTTGACAGAAAGAAGGGTTCACATACACTTGTCTGCCGGCCGAATCCACCACACATATTCCGCTAGGTAATGATTCTTCAATCGATTGTACGAAAGCTATTTCATTTAGAAAATCCTTACTGACAAGGTCGTTGTCATCGCTTCTCTTTGTATCATTCAAGTTCGTCCTGTCTTTTCCCTGCATGTCTGTTATCATGTTTTTTGGATATTATGTTTTCCGTCCCGGAATACATCTGAATGATTTGTGCTTATTCTGATGATTGCAAGGCTGCCCAAGTTTATGCTCCGAATAAATTATGATCTTCTAATTAAATTTCGTGTCAGCGAAATCGTGTTCTGTTTCTTTTAAGGATGATAGGACTATTGAAGTGTCAGCTTTAATAGTCCTATCATCCAAATCCTCAAACCGAAACTTTTTCCGATGTTAAAGTATAGAATAATATCTCAACGTCAAAGTTATATATTCATAGTCAAAAGAAGAGATTGTGTGCTTAAATTTTAGTAGGCAGTTGATATTGATGATCACGTTGAATAAGTAGGATTGTTCCCAGAACGGATCTATAGCCAATGGTAAATTCTTAGCCTCAGCGGCATTTTTTTGCAGGTCAATTCGAAATGAAGATATGACTGAAAAGTTTAGATTGGTGATTGTTGGTATATTCAAGTTTAAGTCAATCCCAGACACTGAACCTAAAGACAACACATGCCAATAGGGTATTACTTTTCATGAACATTCAAATGAGGCGGGTTACATAGGCCTGCTTCGAAATGTTTATTTTTAAAAAGGACCTGTGCAGTACTCATGAATAAATGCTATTTTCGCAGCCTTTACGAATGACATGAACAGCTTCACAGCTTCGAACATATATAAAAAAGTAACTCTGCAGTTCACTCTCCTGTTAGGTATCTACCAATGCATCAGGCTTTTGTTTTTTTGTATCAATCATGTGTATTTCAAGACAATCAATGCTGAACAGTATATCAATTTGATGATACATAGTTTGCGATTTGATCTGTCGGCTGTCTTTTTAATCAATTCCTTATATCTTATTCTCATTCTTCTGCCGTCTCAAGTTGTCAATTTAGTCTGGTATAAGCGAGTGCTCAATGTGTTGTTCATCTTCACAAACAGTGTGGCATTTTTATTTGATTTGGCAGATATTGGCTATTATCCTTATATTAGAAAAAGGATGACAGCCGAAGTGTTTCATCTGATCGGAAAGAAATCTGATTTTCTAGACCTGCTGCCTACCTATCTCAGGGAGTTCTGGTTTGTGCCGATTACGGCAGTTTGTTTTATTGCCGGATTTGTGTATTTGAACCAAAAGATCAGGTTAGCTGTATCTGATGGCGGACAAAACGAATTCTCAATAAGAAAGGGACTTTTATACTTGCTGACAATCATCTTTTCCGTTATCGTGATCCGGGGTGGATTGCAATTAAAACCAATCATGAATATAAGCGCCTTGCTGGTGGCATCTAACGACCAGACCCCGCTGGTATTGAATACGCCCTTTTCCATCTTACACAGTCTGAGTGAAAACAAGCTGGAGCATCTGAAATATTACAGTGAGAAAGAGATGTTGGTCTATTGTAAACCTGTGAAAAATTACTCATCAGGTGGACAGTTTAGAAACAATAATGTCGTACTGATTATCCTTGAAAGTTTCGGCCGGCAATATACAGGCATTGGTGGGAGGGTTAGCTATACTCCGTTTTTAGATAGCCTGATGGGGAAAAGCCTTGTCTTTACCAATGCATTTGCGAATGCACATCGCTCAGCAGACGGCATTCCAGCTGTTCTGGCAGGTATTCCTGTTTTTATGGAAGATTCGTATATGAATTCGCCCTATTCCAATAATACCATTGAAGCGTTGCCTATGTTGTTGAAACGGAACGGATATCGTTCTTCCTTCTTTCATGGTGGTACCAACGGAACGATGAGTTTTGATATCTTTTCAAAAAGTGCGGGTTTTGAACGATATGTTGGGCGAACCCAATATAATAACGATAAGGATTATGACGGGGCCTGGGGAATCTGGGATGAACCTTTTCTACAATATTATGCCAAGGAATTAGGAGAGGAAAAACAACCTTTCATCTCCGCGGTCTTCACATTGAGCTCGCACGAACCCTTTCGTTTACCAGAGAAATACCGGAATTCAGACTTCTCTAAGCTGAATGGTATATACAAAGGGATTTCATATACGGATATGGCTCTCAGGAAATTTTTCCAACGGGTTTCGAAGCAAAGCTGGTACCAAAACACCTTGTTCGTCATTACAGCGGATCATAATTTTTTAGCCAATAATGATACAGCTGATTTTTACAACCGGGGTATGGGCCTGTATGCCGTTCCTGTCATCATGTATAATCCTTCAGACAGTAGCTTGCGAAGTTTTGTCAAGCAGCCTATGCAGCAGATCGATATCATGCCGACCATTTTGGATTATCTGCATTATCCATCCTCTTTTTTCGCTTATGGCAATAGTGCTTTTGATAGCTTAGCGCCTCATTTTGCCTATACTCAAATGGGCGAACATCAACAGATGCTTCAGGATAACAGGGTGCTTGTTACTGATAATCAAAAAACCTTTAAATTGTTTGATTATGCCAATGACAGTTTGTTGAACCATCCGTTATTGAATGATTCACTTTTGCAAAAGTCCAAGAAGGATTTCAGACTGTTCAAGCAGTTACTTCAAAATACACTGATCGAAAATACGCAGACAGAAAAGACGTTTAAAGGAAACTGATGCGCTCGCTCCTTCAATCCTAGTTAAACTTAAGGATGTCACATGAATGAAAAATAGGAGTTTCAGTATATCATAGTGGGTAATGCCAATGTGATATTCAGGGTACACGAAATTCTTTTGGATACATATAGTGGGAAATGCCGATGGTTATTTTGTTTAGAACAAATGAAGGAGAGCGAAGTTTGGTCTATTACAATATTCCAATCGGTATAATTTAATTTGTCGCACATGTCTGCTATACTCGATAGTCAAAATCTTGTACATTAAGCAATTCTTCACAAATAGATTTTATACATTTGCCCAAAAATTAAAAAATGTCAACAAATACAAAATCAAACATCGATTTGCAATTGCCATACAAAGTGGCTGATATGGGTTTAGCAGAGTGGGGCAGAAAGGAAATTCGCCTGGCTGAAGCTGAAATGCCTGGTCTGATGGCTATCAGGGAAGAATTCGGTTCTCAAAAACCATTGAAAGGAGCCAGAGTAGCAGGATGTCTGCATATGACCATTCAGACCGCTGTTTTGATAGAGACTTTGGTTGAGTTAGGTGCAGAAGTGCGCTGGAGCTCATGCAATATTTTCTCGACTCAGGATCAGGCAGCCGCCGCGATTGCGGCCGCAGGAATCGGTGTCTTTGCATGGAAAGGACAGACTCAGGCTGAGGCTGACTGGTGTATAGAACAGACATTATTTTTTGGCAGTGAAGACAGACCGCTAAATATGATTTTGGATGACGGTGGAGATCTGACCAATATGGTCTTTGATAACTATCCTGAGTTGATCCAGCATATTAAAGGATTAAGTGAAGAAACGACCACAGGTGTTCATCGTCTTTACGAGCGTATGGAAAACGGCACCTTACCGATTCCGGCCATCAATGTGAATGATTCAGTGACAAAGTCTAAGTTCGATAATAAATACGGTTGTCAGGAATCATTGGTCGATGCGATCCGCAGAGCGACCGATGTGATGATGGCTGGTAAAGTAGCCGTCGTGGGCGGATATGGAGATGTCGGGAAGGGTAGTGCAGCATCACTTCGCGGAGCAGGTGCACGAGTGATTGTGACAGAGATTGATCCGATATGTGCCTTACAGGCAGCCATGGACGGATTTGAAGTGAAGAAGATGAAAGATGCAGTACAGGAAGCAGATATTATCGTTACAGCCAGTGGTTGTCGTGATCTGATTACTGAAAATCATTTCCGTTTGATGAAAGATAAAGCGATTGTTTGTAACATCGGGCACTTCGATATTGAAATCGATATGGCTTGGTTGAATACAACATACGGGACTACCAAAAACACCATTAAACCTCAGGTAGATATGTATACTATTGAAGGCAAAGATGTGATCGTATTGGCAGAAGGACGTTTGGTTAATCTTGGATGTGCTACGGGTCACCCTTCATTTGTGATGAGTAATTCATTCTCCAATCAGACATTGGCTCAGATTGAATTGTGGGTGAATCCCGATAAATACGAGAACAAGGTATATGTGCTTCCTAAACATTTGGATGAGAAAGTGGCCCGTTTGCACCTATCTAAAATCGGAGTTGTTCTGGATGAACTGACGGACACGCAAAGCGCTTATTTGGGAATTCCTAAATCCGGCCCTTATAAAAATGACATGTACAGATACTAGGATATTTTTTGAATATGAGAAAACCGCTGAGCAATCGGCGGTTTTTTTTATGGATTTTAATGAATGATCTGATGTTCAAGATGAATTTAATTTTTGAAAGAAATGTTAGCTGCAATTGATAAGAACTTCATTTTCTTACGAATGATTTTTCAAATTCGTGTGTTCAAACTGATAAGTTTATAGTACGATTTTCTCTTTTTTAATGATTATAATTTCTTTTTATTCCAAAAGTTGTGTTTATTTGAGATTGCAATTTCCTGAGAAGTCTAGAAAATAGAACTTGAAATTATATGAAGTGAAAGCATGCATGGAGTAAACATTAGTAAACATTAACAATGTCAACTCCGTCTGTACGATAGAAATTGCTCATTGTGGTTGATGTGAAGGCGTGAAAATAAGATTTGAATAGGGGGATGAGATTTTATTAGTTTATGACAAATTGTGTTAACTGAATGCCTGATTATAAACAACAATGACTTTTGAAAATAAATAGATTAAGTATACATAATTTGCCATCACATAAACAATTTTCAAACAATTAAACACAAAAAAATGAAAAAATCAACATTAAAAAATCAAGCACGATTTTACGTGTGGTTCAAGGTGCTATGCCTTTTGATACTGAGCGGATGGAGTTGGGGTGCAAAAGGTCAGTGTATCATTGGCACCGGTACATTGACAACAAATGGTTCTACTGCTGACCCGATAGAACGATATTATAACTATGAACATTTTCAAATGGTATATACAGCCGCTGAATTAGCAGCGGGTGGTATGTCGGCTGGTTCTCAAATTACCGCAATGGGATTTTCCGTGTCTGAGTCAGCAGTTTCACTAGCCAATTTTACCATTTCAATGGGTCTGACCACGAATGCTAATGCTGCTACGTATATATCCAGCGGACTGACCGTTGTTAAACCAGCGTTCACATACACTCCCGTTGTGCAAACAGCCGGTAATTTTGATATGATTACGCTCACCACGCCTTTTACATGGGATGGCACGTCAAATATCGTTGTGAATACTTGTACAGGGTCTAATCCATTTACATCACCTTATGGTGGGTTGCGTTATACAACAGGTGCTACAGTAGGGTATACCCGTACAGACGCGACAAGCAATTGCGGCAATACTACCTCTGCTTCCACGACAACCACTCGACCTAATATTCGATTTAATTTTTCTGCAGGAACGCCATGTAGTGGAACGCCAACTGCAGGTACTTTACCAACTAGTCTAAGTGCATGTTCATTGAATACTGCAACATCCATTTCGATAACCGGAGCAACCTCGGCTACAGGAATTTCTTATCAGTGGCAAGAATCAAACGATAATATAACATTCATTAACGCCGTGGGTGGCAGTGGAGCTACAAGTTCAACATATACAACCCCGGCAAATTTGACTGCAACCAAATATTATAGATGCATCGTCACTTGCACGAACAGTTCTATTTCAGTTAATACAAACAGTTGTACAGTCAATATTATTTATTGTACTTATGATGTGACTTATTCATCAGGGGCTACATGGACTTCAATTATGCCTGCGAATGGAGGTAGTGGTAATGTGTATAGCGGATGGCAGAGTACTACAAGTGGAGATGATAATACAACCACCACTCAAAGCTTGGCTGGAACAACATTCAAATATCAAGGTAATCCGGTTACAGGTTTTCAGGCTTGTACGAATGGCTGGATGACCTTCAATACGGCAAATACATCAGTGGCCTATTCAAATGGATTGACGGCTTCTTCACCTAATTTAGTCTTAGCGCCATTCTGGGATGATCTAGTACTTACGGGACAAGCCTATGCCAATCGTGATGCCTGTATGCGTTATCAGGTGATCGGTACTCTCGGTAGTGGTTCTGCAATAATCGTTATCGAATGGGCGGGATTAGAACGTTTCAGTATTGCTGGTCCGAATTTAAATTTCCAGGTTAGATTATATGAAGGATCTAATAATATAGAATTTGTATACGGGAACTTTGAAGGTTTTGACGGTACGGTTACGTCAGCATATTCTTATAGTTTAGGATATAACGGGACTAACCCGGCTGGAACTACTTCGACCGATCGTTTTGCCATGCAAACTGCCGTGACTAATCATTTTTCCGCCACTTCTGATCCGGCAACGCATCAGGTGATGCCTGCTTGTTTTTCTAAATTCACTTTCACACCAGGTACATATACCGGCCCGACATCGGCGCCGGTAATTCCTGCACCATCAAATGATAATGTGGCTAATGCAACCACATTGAGTGTCAACTCTTCACCATGTACGGCGTTTTGCGGAACCTATTATACGTCCTTAAATGCAACCAATTCAGGATTCGGACCTTCTACTTGTGGAACAACGGCTGGTTATGAAGATGATGACGTTTGGTTTAAGTTTAATACTACTGTTGCTACTGATTACACAATAAAATTAAGGAATTCACCTGGTTATGATGGTGTTCTTCAATTGCTGGATGCAAGTTATAATTCAATCACTTGTGTGAATGCTACCGGTGCAGGATTAATCGAAACGATCAATGCTATTGGTCTAATAGCCGGAGGTCAAACATACTATCTTCGAGTTTATCATAATGGTACAGGTGTCGGCGGAAGCGGCCAATTTTCAATGTGTGTCAGCGAAGTGATCAATCCGCCATCTAATGATAATATTTGTGGTGCCACCAATTTGACAACATCAATCGCCTGTAGTGCAACCAATAGCCAAATGCCATCTACACTGGCTGCAACAGCTTCTCCTCAAGCTGCATGCAGTGGTACGCCCGATGATGATGTTTGGTACAAATTTACTGCTGTAACAGCCTCAGATCTTGTTACTGTTCAATCAGGAGCAGGATATAATGCTCAATTGCAAATATTTAGTTCATCAGACAATACGTGTACCGGGACATTGACTTCCTTGGCTTGTGTAAACAATACAAGTACAGGAGGAGTTGAAACTTTTAGCGGAACGCTTACTCCGGGAAATACATATTTTGCCCGGGTTTATCATACTGCAACAGGTGCAGGATCTGGAAATTTCAGTATTTGTGTTACAGCCGTAGCACCTTCATGTATTACTAGTCCAACTTCTCCGGCAGATGGAGGAAGTAGTGGTGCCTGTGCAGCAAATGCAGTTACATTAAGTTGGCCTTCGGCTTCAGTTGCAACAGGTTATGATGTCTATGTAGATGGATCTCTTGTTTCAACCAATCAGGCAGCTTTGACATACAATGCAGGTGTTCTGTCTGCCGGTACTCATACCTGGAAAATTGTTGCTCGAAATGGTATTGGTTCAGCTTCGGGTTGTCCTACATGGTCATTCAGCGTGACTCCTTTAGTATGCAGTGCTGCTACATTGAGCTCAGGAGCCCGATGTGCAGGATCTAATTTTACAGCAACAGCAAACACAACTGGTGGAGGGGCTCCTTTTACCTATGTTTGGAATGATGGCGTTGGTGGTGTGTATCCTAATGCGTCAAGTGTTACGGTTAATCTTGCAGCAGGGTCTTACACATTGACATGCAGTATTTCAGATGCGTGCTCATCCGTTTGTTCATCTAGCGTTACAGTTGCTATCAATGCATTACCTTCCGTTACACTTTCCTCTTCTTCATCTGTAAACTGTCTACCTGGATCGGGTGTCACATTAACTGCAGGTGGTGCTTTGACATATAGTTATACGCCGAGTGCATCTTTGACTCCGGCAACAGGTTCTCCTGTCAATGCCAATCCTTCTGCAACGACATCATACACAGTTGCGGGAACTGATTTGAATGGATGCATGAATACCGCATCAAAAACAATTTCAATAGGAGCTACAGTTACAATGAATAGTGTAACAGCTTCGCCTAATACCTTCTGTCATGTGGGAACTTCAACATTGACTGCGTCGGCTTCAATAGCAGCATCAATAACATATTGTATTCCTGTTACTACTTGCTCCTACCCTGATATCATTACAAATGTTACTTTTGGAGGGATCAACAGAACGTCGACTTGTGACGCACTGACAGCATCAGGTTTCAGTTATTTTAACTCAGCTCCTAATGTTGGTAGTGTTACTGCAGGTACTACTTATCCAATCAATGTGTCAACAGGTGGTGATATAGAAGGTGCTGCTGTTTGGATTGATTATGACCAGAATGGTACTTTCGATGCTAGTGAATTAGTCCTAAATGGTTTGCAAGGTACTAACCCTGCAACGTATTCAGGAATTGTCAATATACCTGCAACAGCTTATAATGGTACTACAAGAATGCGTGTACGATGTACATACAATGTTGATCCTGTTACTACATTAGGACCTTGTGCAAATGCTACTTATGGCGAAACTGAAGATTATGACATTGTTATATCAGGAGGAGTGAATCCGGTAAGTCCTTTAACGTATGCATGGTCTCAATCAGGAAGTAGCACCTTAGGAGGCAGTACCTCAAATATTGAATCTGCTACAAACATTACAGCGAACACGACTTATACGGTTGTAGCCACATCGGCTGCAGGTTGCTCTGCTTCAGGTTCTGTATCAGTTACAAATGCAGCAACAACATCTTCAATTAATGTTACTTCTCCGACAAGTTGTTATACATGGCCTGTGACAGGAATTAGTTATGGTGCTAATGGAATATATACAGGAACAATTGCAAATGCAGCTGGTTGTGATAGTATTATCACGATGCATTTAACTGTAACACCTGGCATCTCGCTTCGTGCAAAAGCTATCTTGGCAGGTTGCTATGATTCAAGTAATGGTTTGATGTGGGATAGTTTACGAGTGAATGGATTAATTCCTACTGTAGAACCTTATTCTTATCCTCCGTATGGAAAACCTTTTATTGGAGTTCCAAATGGTGAAACGGTTTCTCCTGCTGTCTTGGCTGTAACAGGAAATAATGCGATCGTTGATTGGGTTTACCTTGAATTACGTGATGCCATTACACCTGCAACTATAGTGGCTACTAAACGCGCCTTGATACAACGTGATGGCGATATCGTGAGCGATGTCGATGGTATGTCACCTGTATTTTTTACAGGCCTTGCTTCAGGTGCATATAATCTCAGTATCAAGCATAGAAATCATCTTGGTGTAATGACTGCCACTCCGGTTGTCTTAGGACCTTGCGCAAATGGCGTGATCGATTTCACCACCATGGCTGTTTGGGTCAAAGCTGGTGAAGTGAACGGACCACGAAAAATGTTTGGTAGTGTTGGCGCATTGTGGGCTGCAGATGCGAACAGAAACAAGAACTCGAAATACAACGGTTTGTCAAATGATAAACAAGAAGTTTTAAATACTGTTGGTGTAGGCACTCCAAATAATGTCATTTCGATTGTTTACCGTTCTGAGGATTTGAACCTTGATGCTAGTGTGAAATATAATGGCCTTGATAATGATAGAAATGTGATCGCGAATACTGTTAATGTAGCTACGCCTAATAACATCGTTAATCAACATACACCAAACTAATAAAATTTATCCACCGACTAACTTTCTTCAAGGAATGGTTAGTCGGTGGTCTTTTTAATCTAAATTTTAAAAACTAAACAAAATAATAATATGAAAAAAATAATCATGGCCGCACTCGCCCTTGTTACATCCCTGAATGTATTCGGTCAGTGCCCAAATACGACTGGGAACTATGAGTTCTCAATCACAAACGATGCTAGAAACATTGTGAT
>CAIQUX010000077.1 GCA_903875055.1 uncultured Bacteroidota bacterium | reverse complement strand
TTTCCGGCTCGAAAAGATGTTGGTATCGTAGATGCTCATATCGAATTGTCGCAGCGGAGTAACTGCCTTTGGGAGGGGACGAATATCGTTAGCGGTACGGCAAAGGCGATTGTAATTTTAACAGGGGAGCAAACGATGTTTGGGAGCATTGCGAAGAGTGCATCACGTGTAACAGAAACATCCTTTGAGAAAGGAATCAAAGACTTCGGTTTTTTTTTGATGAAGGTTACATTGGTGCTTTCGGTTTTCATACTTGTCTTCAATTTATTAAATCATAAAAATGTAGTTGAGTCCGCCTTGTTTGCTTTGGCTCTTGCGGTCGGTATGGCGCCTGAATTACTACCGGCCATCACCACGATTGCCATGAGTGCTGGAGCGAAACGAATGCTTGAGAAAAAAGTAATTGTCAAAAAATTGGCCGCCATTCAGAATTTAGGTGAAGTGAATTTGTTATGCACTGATAAGACCGGTACCATCACTGAAGGAGCCATTAAAGTTTCGGGAATGGTGAATTTGAATGGAGAGGAGAGTGCTTATGTTAAGCAATTGGCGATATGGAATGCCAATTTGGAGTCGGGTTATGCCAATCCTATTGATGAAGCGATCAAAAAATTATCTGTTCAATCCGATGAACAAGTTGTGAAGTTGAGTGAGGTGCCATATGATTTCATCCGCAAGCGTTTAAGCATAGCCGTTCAAACAAAAGACAAAAAAATACTTATCAGCAAAGGAGCTTATGCGCAAATCAAAAGTGTTTGTACAAAGGTTCTGAACAGTGATGGCAACATCGATGATATTGCGATTCATATAGCGGATATTGAACAAAAATTTCAGGCTTTTGGAGAGAAAGGGTGGAGAGCCATCGGGATTTGTTTCAAGGAAATTACGTCGGATATCATCACCATGAATGATGAGACCGATATGGTTTTTGCAGGATTTATTTTGCTGGAAGATCCTGTTAAGTCTGATATACAAGGCGTCATCGATGAACTAGATAAGCTTCATGTGAAATTAAAAATTATTACAGGTGACAACAGGAATGTAGCCATGTCTGTGGCATTGAGTATCGGTATTAGTCATCCGGCAGTGATGACAGGGCAGGAGTTACTGGCAACCAGTTCAGAAGCATTGAAACAATTGGTGAAGCGGACTCATGTTTTTGCCGAAGTGGAGCCTCAGCAAAAGGAACGAATCATTCAGGCATTGCGGGCGTCATTTACAGTTGCCTACATGGGAGATGGTATTAATGATGTGTCGGCCATCAATGCAGCGGATGTGGGTATTTCTGTTGAGAATGCAGTGGATGTAGCCAGAGAGGCTGCTGATTTCGTGTTGATGGAAAAGAATCTGTCGGTGCTTATTGACGGTATCAAAGAAGGTCGTAAGACATTTGCCAACACCTTGAAATATATTTTCATCAATACAGGTTCTACTTTCGGGAATATGTTCAGTGTGGCTATTGCATCTATGCTGCTTCCTTTTCTACCCATGTTACCCAAGCAGATTTTACTAACAAATTTCATCACCGATTTTCCTTATCTGACAGTAGCATCAGATAATGTTGATGCGGAACAACTGGAACGACCGGGTAAATGGGATCTGAAATTTATCAGGAACTACATGATTATTTTTGGTATCCATAGTTCCATCTTTGATGTGGCTACCTTCTTTATGTTGTATTATGTGTTGAAAGTGAAAGAGTCAGCCTTCCAGACTGGATGGTTCATTGAGTCGATCTTAACTGAATTGTTCATCCTTTTTATCATTCGTACACATAAGAATTTCTTCAAAAGCCGACCCGGAAAATATCTTTTCATTTTGAGCATATTTGGTTTCCTTATCACACTGGTATTACCTTATTTGCCATTTGGAATTGATTTAGGTCTTGTGCCACTACCTTTGGCCAGTTTAGGTATATTAATGATGATTGTAGCTACGTATATCATAACGGCTGATCTGCTAAAGGTTTGGTTCTTTAAGCGCTTCAGGAATTCATAGTGATTGATTAATTTCTTAAGTTGTTTGATTAAATGAAGAGTTGCATTAAAAAAAAGGCTTTTCTTTCGAAAAGCCTTATTGAAAACTATTTTAAAAAAGTATACTAGTACTCTCTTTTCTTATAGCCGCCGCCGCTGCCGCCTCTGTTGTTATCACGGTAACCGCCGCCACCGCCGCCGGTGCCTTCGGTTTTAGGGCGAGCTTCGTTCACACGAAGTTCAAGACCCATTACTTCTCTACCGTTCAACCCATCAATGGCGCTTTGCGCAACATCGTCAGGCATCTCAACGAAACCGAATCCACGGCTACGCTGGGTAAATTTGTCCATAATAATTTTTGAGGAAATCACTTCTCCGAATTCAGAGAATAGGCTCAATAATTCTTCATCCTTCATTTTAAATGGGATGTTTGCTACATAAATGTTCATTGTATAAAAAATATAAGATGACGAAGATAGGCTTTGTTTTGGTATAAACAAATTTAATTATACTTTTTTCTTAGCCTTCGATGCAAATATGGCATGCATACGTTTGCCTTCTAATTTAGGCATTCCTTCCAAGGTGCCGAATTCGGCCAAACGCTCTGCAAATTTCAAGAGAATCAATTCACCACGATCCTTGAACATGATAGCACGTCCTTTGAATTGGACATAGGCTTTCACCTTGTTGCCGTCTTTCAAAAAGTTTTCAGCATGCTTTGCCTTAAAGTCAAAATCATGATCATCTGTATTCGGTGTGAATCGTATTTCTTTGACTTCACTTTTTGATGACTTCGCTTTCAGTTCCTTTTCCTTCCTTTTTTTCTCATAAAGAAACTTGTTGTAATCAACAGCACGACAAACAGGCGGATCGGCTTGTGGTGAAATTTCAACCAGATCAACTTCAAGATCGGTACAAATGCGTAAGGCTTCCTCAATACTATAAACACCTGGTTCTAGATTTTCTCCTACGAGTCTTACTTGAGGTAATGTAATCTCGCGATTTATTCTGTGTTCTCTTTCTCTTTTAAAAGGACGTCTGAAATTATTTCTTGGCTGCATTCAAAGTTTTAATGTGAGACAAAAGTAGATTTTTTATTTGATTCTGTACAATTTAAGAAGAATTTCTCTTCGGACATATGAACTTAACCTATCCAGAGGCTAGTATTAATCAATCACGATCTCTTTCACATCTTGTGAAATCACGAGACGGCCTGCTGTTTTTTCTTTAATCTCTTCGAGTGTAACACCAGGAGCATATTCTATGCATTCAAATCCATGTTCTGTTATGTTGAATACGCCTAAATCGGTCACCACTTTTTTTACACATTTCAATCCGGTAATCGGAAGATCACATGTAGGAAGTAATTTGGAACGTCCGGCTTTATCTGTATGCTGCATAGCCACAATGATATGCTTAGCACTGGCAACAAGATCCATGGCACCTCCCATACCTTTAATCAGTTTTTTGGGTACTTTCCAGTTGGCGATGTCACCATTATCGGCCACTTCCATGGCGCCAAGTACTGTCAAATCCACTTTACCTGCTCTGATCATTCCGAAACTCATGGCGCTGTCAAAAAAAGCTGAACCCGGCAGGGTAGTAATGGTTTGTTTTCCAGCATTGATCAGATCAGCATCTTCTTCCCCTTCTACCGGAAAGGGGCCCATACCCAAAAGACCGTTTTCACTTTGTAGCACGACCTCTATTCCTGCGGGAATATAATTGGCTACCAAGGTCGGTATTCCGATTCCTAAATTGACATAATATCCGTCTTTCAATTCCTGTGCGATTCTCTTCGCGATTTGATTTTTATCCAACGCCATGATTAAATTAATGCTTAAGATTGCGAAAATACTACTTGGAAATTAAAACATTTACTTTTTTATGTTCTGTTCATGAATATTCAAAAACTGATTGTGTCTGGCAAGAAAATCGAATAATTACCGTGATTCCTGATGACATCTCGTACAATGGTAGATGAGTATGATGAATATAAAGGAGAGCAAGCCAGAAAGATGGTATCAACCGAAGGGTTGAGGCTCCTGTTCATATCTGCTATCGATTTCTCGTATTCATAATCACCTATATTTCGAATACCTCTAAGTATAAAAGTCGCATTGATGACTGAACAATAATCTACTGTCAAGCCTTCATATGAATGGACCTCAAGTTTGGGTTCATTCGAATATAGTTGACGTATCCATTCAATTCGTTGTTCAGGACTGAACATAGGTTGCTTATTTGAATTAATCCCGATGCCAATAATAAGTTTGTCAAAAAGCGGTAAAGACCTGTTAATTACATCTGTATGTCCAAGTGTAATCGGGTCAAACGTTCCTGGAAATAGGGCAATGCGCATAAGGATTCTTATTGATTGTTAAAATAAAAGACAAATGTAGAACTAAAATCGACAGGATGGGATAACCATGAACCATTGAAGTGAAGGAAGTTTAGTGGAGCAAAATAGGGAAAGTATACTCCATTCAACATTCTCAATGCCTTCTCAGAAATGCCTTCTCAGAAATAAGCAGGATTCATAAATTAAAATCTCCATTTATGGAATAAAAACAGTCAAAAAATATTTTTGATAATTCAAATAAAAAATTACCTTTGCCGTCCATATTTTCAAAATAAAATAAATTTAAAACTTTTTAAAAACTAATAAGATGGCAAAAGAGACCTTCAAAAGGGATAAACCCCATGTAAACATTGGAACTATCGGTCACGTAGATCATGGTAAAACTACATTAACAGCAGCTATTACAGACGTATTATCTAAGATTGGTCTGGCTGAGAAGAAAAACTATGATGATATTGATGGTGCTCCTGAAGAAAAAGAAAGAGGTATTACAATCAATACAGCACACGTTGAATATCAAACTCTAACTCGTCACTATGCACACGTTGATTGTCCGGGTCACGCTGACTATGTGAAGAACATGATTACCGGTGCTGCTCAGATGGATGGAGCCATTCTTGTTGTTGCTGCTACAGATGGTCCGATGCCACAAACTCGTGAGCATATCCTTTTGGCTCGTCAGGTAGGTGTTCCTAGAATGGTTGTATTCATGAATAAAGTGGATATCGTTCCTGATCCTGAGTTATTAGAATTAGTTGAAATGGAAATCCGTGACTTATTAAGTTCTTATGGTTTTGATGGTGATAACACACCTATCATCCAAGGTTCTGCTACCGGTGCATTAGCTGGTGAAGAACAATGGACTTCTAAAGTAACAGAGTTGATGGCAGCAGTGGATGAGTATATTCCTTTGCCTCCCCGTCCAATCGATCAACCATTCCTGATGTCTGTTGAGGACGTGTTCTCAATCACAGGTCGTGGTACAGTAGCTACAGGTCGTATCGAAAGAGGTGTGATCAAAGTAGGTGAAGAGGTTGAAATCGTTGGATTTAACGAATCTCCTTTGAAATCTGTTTGTACAGGTGTTGAAATGTTCCGTAAATTATTGGATAGAGGAGAAGCCGGAGATAATGCTGGTATTTTGCTTCGTGGTATTGAGAAGTCTGATATTCGTCGTGGTATGGTAATTTGCCAACCTAAGTCTATCACTCCTCATACTGAATTCAAAGCTGAGGTTTATGTCTTATCAAAAGAAGAAGGTGGACGTCATACTCCGTTCTTTAATAAATATCGTCCTCAGTTCTATTTCCGTACAACAGATATTACCGGAGAAGTTATGCTTCCAGCTGGAACTGAAATGGTAATGCCTGGTGATAACGTAAGTATCACTGTGAAACTTATCGGACCAATCGCAATGGAAAAAGGACTTAAGTTCTCTATCCGTGAGGGTGGCCGTACAGTTGGTGCAGGTCAGGTTACTGAAATTATTAAGTAATTATAATTAATGTATCTTTGAAATATGCAATTAGCTAATTGGCAAATCTGACAATTAGCTAATTGTTTTTACGGGCATGGTGCAATGGTAGCATACGGGTCTCCAAAACCTTTGATCTGAGTTCGAATCTTAGTGCCCGTGCAAGAACAACCTAAAATTTGTATAAAAAGTAAAACATGAGTAAAATAGTAAATTATTTCGAGCAGGCGTATGATGAATTGATTCATAAAGTGACATGGCCTACGTGGTCTGAGCTACAGCAGGCAACATTGATCACATTGATCAGTATCATTTTGTTGACCCTGATCATTTTTGCGATGGATGGCTCTTCTGAATTAGTGTTTGAAACATTCTACAAATTTTTTAAATAATATAAACACGAATGGATCCTATACAAGAACCGGTTGAGAAGAAAGAAACTGAAAATAAGTGGTTTGTTCTTAGAGTATTAAGCGGAAAAGAACGAAAAATCAAGGAATACCTTGATATTGAAATTCGCAGGTCTGGGTGGGGTAATACGATTACTCAGATAATGTGCCCAGTTGAAAAAGTTTTTAAAGTGGTTGGCGGCAAGAAAGTGATGCGAGAGAAAATTCTTTACTCTGGTTATATCTTGTTGGAAGCCACAACCGCACGTTTATCTGATGATATGATACAAACCATCAAGAATGTATCAGGCGTCATTCATTTCCTTGGAAAAGACCATCCTGACGCTTTGCGACGAAGCGAAGTCAACAAGATGTTCGGAAAGATGGATGAACTGGCTGATAGCGGTGTTTCTATGTCAGAACCTTTCATCATTGGAGAAAGCGTTAAAATCATTGATGGACCTTTCAACGATTTCAACGGATCTATTGAAGAGATTAATGATGAAAAGAAGAAACTGAAAGTAATCGTTAAAATATTCGGACGTGCAACGCCTGTTGAACTTAGTTATATGCAGGTTGAAAAAGTGTCTTAATTTGTTTATTTGAAAATAGAAGTAAAAGCCGGTAATTCTTAATTACCGGCTTTTTATGTATAGGAAGTTTATCGATTGTTTTCTAAAATTTCAGATGTTTCACCGTATTGCCATTATTGATCAATTGTTTCAACGAGTCAATGCCGATTCCCAAATGTCGTTCTACAAATTCGCTTGTCACTGATTTATCACTTTCAGCTGTCTTTACACCTTCAGGTACCATGGGTTGGTCACTTACCAGTAACAAAGCACCTGTTGGTATGTGATTGTAAAAACCGGTGATAAAAATAGTCGCAGTCTCCATGTCAATAGCCATAGGTCTGATACGTTTAAGATATTCTTTGAATTCTGTGTCGTGTTCCCAGACTCTTCTATTTGTAGTATAACATGTTCCGGTCCAATAGTCGAACCCTTTATCACGGATAGTCGTAGAAATAGCTTTCTCAAGCGCAAAGGCCGGAAGAGCCGGAACCTCAGGAGGAAAGTAATCGTTACTTGTTCCTTCTCCTCTGATAGCGGCTATAGGTAATATCAGATCTCCCACTTTATTTTTTCTTTTCAATCCACCGCATTTCCCTAGAAATAATACTGCTTTAGGAGTTATGGCTGTCAATAAGTCCATTACGGTTGCAGCAGAAGCTGAACCCATTCCGAAATTGATGATAGTTATTCCATTGGCTGTGGCACATTGCATAGGTTTGTCCTTTCCAACAATTAGGCAATCGTGTTTCTTGGCAAACAGATCTACATAATTGGAAAAATTAGTCAGGAGTATATATTTTCCGAAATTGGCTAACTCTTCACCGGTATATCGTGGCAACCAATTCAATACTATTTCTTGTTTTGTTTTCATTCAGGATAATTATAAATCCAAAAGTAATACATAATCTACGTTGTATCAGATTATGTTATTGGCTTGTCTTGGTTTGACGAATCATCATCAACAGCACTATCAAGGATATCACACCGCTATATGTGAACATGCTGGCTGCACCGAAGCGATACCAGATAAAGCCGGCTAACGCATTGGACCCAAGAAGTATGAAGCTATTGATACCCTCATAAAATCCTATGGCACTTGATTTTTGAGTGCTATCCACCCGCTCAAGTAACAACGCTTTTACTGTACTTTGAGTGAAGGCATAATATAATCCATAGCCAACAAAGGCAGCACTCACCATGAAAATGTTTTGAGTATATCCGAAAATAAGATATGTAATCGTATAGATGATTAAACCTATAATCAACATTTTCATACGTCCATATTTATCTGCGAGTTTCCCGATCGGAAAAGAGAAAAGTGCATACACCAGATTAAATAGTATGTACAGAAAAATGACATGGCCTTCGGAAATTCCCGTGTCCTTCGCACGCAATAACATAAACATGTCTGAACTGTTGGCCATTCCAAACAATAACAGTATACCTAAAAATTTCATATATGATTTAGGAGCTTCCTTGTAAAATGAAAAATTCTTTCTGAATGAAAAGCTTCGTTCTGTCACCACATCATGCTTTTTCTCCTTGAGAAGAAACGTGCACAAACCAGCCAAAATGCCCGGGGCCAATGTTATCACAAAAATGGTCCTGTAGTCTGCCGGATGAAAAAATAAATAAATGATGGCCACTAAGGGACCAAGAATCGCTCCCGCCGTATCCATTGAACGATGAAAGCCGAATACTTCAGCCCTGTTCTCTTTATTACACTCATCCGCTAATAGCGCATCGCGTGCTCCGGTTCGTATTCCTTTCCCGATCCTGTCCATACTTCGTCCTGCAAATATGAGTGCAAGGGATGAAGTGAAACCAACCAGTGGACGTGATAGAATACTCAAAATATATCCGACATGAATGAAGGGCAATCGTCGTTGAAATGAATCCGACAAACGCCCCATATAGATTTTGCTCAATCCTGCAATCAGTTCAGCCACACCTTCCAATATCCCGATTATGATCGTTGTATATCCGATCTGTTTCAAGTATAAAGGGATGACAGGATACAGCATCTCACTACTGAAATCATTCAGTAAGCTGACCAAGGAAAGAAGCCAGACTGTACGTGTGATATGTTTAAACATGTGAAAGTTTAGGTGACTCTTTACGACTGATAATTGCGCTGTTCTGACGTGTTTTCAAATACCGCTTTCAGCAAACTCCTTTCAATATCATTAAACTCAAGATTACGTCTTGCAAATACTCGTGAGGCTGTATCGGTCGCTTTGGATAATTGATATTCCATAAATCCATTGGCACTTCCCCAACTGAAAGATGGAATGAAGTTTCGAGGGAAGCCGGCTCCGTATATATTGCAACTGACACCGATCACAGTACCAGTATTGAGCATGGTATTGATGCCGCATTTCGAATGATCGCCCATGATGAGCCCGCAGAATTGAAGTCCGGTCTTCACAAAGGTTTTTCTCTTTTCATTCCATAGTTTGACTTCCTCGTAATTATTCTTAAGGTTGGAATTATTCGTGTCGGCACCTAGATTACACCATTCACCGATGACCGCATTCCCGATGAATCCGTCATGGGCTTTGTTCGAATTGGCATAGAAGATGGAATTATTTACTTCGCCACCAACTTTGCAACCTTCGCCGATCGTGGTGGCACCATATATTTTGGCTCCCATTTTCAATACGCCATGTTCGCCTAAGGCAAAGGGCCCTCGTATCATACAACCTTCCATCACCTCGGCATCGCGGGCAATATAGACCGGACCGCTGTTCGTATTGATCATACTGCATTCGACCCTGGCACCTTCCTCGATAAAAAGCTGATTGCCAAGTACCGTATTCGTATTTGAAACTGCTTGTGAAGTCTTTCCCTTTGTCAACAGCTTAAAATCTTCACGTATGGCTCTGTCATTCATGCTGAATAAATCCCATGGTTGTCTTAACAGGTGTATTTCTGTTTCAATCGTTTTTTGGGTTGAATTAGCTTTGGAGGTGCCGACTTCAAATTGGATGGTATCAGCTTCATTCAAACGGATGCAAAGTAAAGTTTCGCCTTGCACAATACATTCACCTTCTTTCAAATCCATCATGGATTCAGCAAATTCCTTTGAAGCAAAGATCGCGCTGTTTATCAGGATATTATCGGTCGAAATGTTACACGGATATTTTTCCTGAAGGTATGACTCTGATTTATGAGAAATTGATTGCTTTAAGATGAGTTCCCATCGTTCGCGCATGGTAAGAATTCCGCAACGTAATTCACCCAAAGGTCTTGTATGGGTCAGGGGAAGGAAGTGATGAAAACGTTCATCATCGAAAAGAATATAGTTCATATGATTATTGCACTAAATTATCACCAATCTGATTGATATCATCTGTGAAGACATCTGGTTTTCTTTCAAGTGTTGCTTTGACAATGTGATATCCGCCAACTGCACATGGGATGCCGACCAATACGGCCATGATAGGACGTTCAACACCGAAAATGGCAAAGCCTATCATCAGACCGGTGATTTCGCCTGCAAACCAGGCAAGCACCGTATATAGTTTCCAGGTACCGGGTTTTACTCCCTTATGCAGAGCCAATTGGCCAATGGATCGAGTGAGATAAATAAGTGCCACAATTTCAAGCATAGAGAAAGATTTAAGGTGCTAAAAGTAAAATAATTTAGCGACATATTGTGGTGATGTATTCAATTGTGTGGAGAATTGGTACCAATAAAGATTAGAAAAGCCTATATCCCAGATAAAGATTAATCGATTTGATAAGGTTCATAGGTTTCGATGAAAGGTAGTATAGCTTTTTGGGTTAGTCACCTGAAGTGAATTAAAATCTTCAATTTTAAACATATACTTTCGGATTCCATCCTGCAGAAAGAACTCGATCTTCTGAGGAGTTGTAATCCAGTCGTTCTACATGATCTCTCCGTTCAGAAGCATTCCGTCTTTCGTTTTTTTAATGTGGCCAGCAAAGGGGATTGTATAACTAACATTGACAATGTCAACTGAAGGTCGGCTTTCAGTATCGATTTTTGGTCCGGTAAAATTTGATTCAATTTCATAGTCACATGATATAAATCTTCGTCTTATTCTTCTACTTTTACATCATGCTTCCACAATCCGCGGCCGATTTGCTACCTCAAAAATTTCCCTTTCAAATGGTTGACACCTTGCTTCAATCTGATGAAGACATGATCAAGACTTCGTTTACCATACAGGTCGACAATGTACTTGTTTCGTATGGTATGTTTACGGAAGGCGGACTGATTGAGAATATGGCGCAAAGTGCCGCTGCCGGAACAGGTTATTATTACACTTCGCAGAATAAGAAAGTGCCCGTGGGGTATATCGGGGCTGTGAAAAACATTTCTATCAAGCAAGTCCCTCCGGTGGGTTCATACCTTGAAACTGAATTGAAAACCCTGCATCAAATCGGGAATGCCAATATCGTGGAAGGAAAAATATTTTTAGATAAAGATCTGATTGCTTCTTGTGAATTGACTATTTTTGTGGCCGACTAAAATTTCATTCATCATGCGTACTATCATCGCCCTCGTTTTCATCGCATCAGCTACTTTTTTATCTATCCATGCGACCGCTCAATCATCTGCAAAAGACGTATTCGATTCAAGTGTACCTATTACTTGGTTAGGAGTCGACTTTTCAGAAATGAAATTTATTGGTCCTGCATCGGGCTGGGGGAGTGAAAGCACCAAATCGCCTTCTGAAATGAGAGATACCTATTATTATGTCTGGAATGAAGTGATAGAACGCGAAGCGAAAAACTTCAAGATTGAAGAAGCTGTTGACCGTCGCGGCATCGATTGGGCCACTAAGGTGACAAGGAATGTGAATGAAAAAGCCAACAAGAAAGAAATATTCAGCGAATCAATGTCTGACTACCAATCACTTACCGAAGCAGATGTAAACAAGATGGTGAAACAATATGAATTTAATGGTAAAACGGGTATCGGTTTTGCACTCATCGCCGAAGGCATGAATAAGAACCTCACTGAAGGTAGTTACTGGGCCACTTTTATTGATATGAAAAGCAAAAAAGTATTGCTGACCAAACGTGTCACAGGCACTGCAGCAGGTTTTGGATTTAGAAACTATTGGTTGGGCAGTATCAAGAATGTGTTCAAAAAGATGAAGAAAGAATTTAAAAACTGGGACTAATTCTTTGCAAACATCTCCTTCTATTTACATCACGGCTACTTCTTTAGTCACACCTTTGGGCATCGGCACCGAAGAAAATTTCCGTCAATTGGTGCAAGGCCATTCGGGCGTGCAACTCATGAATGATCCGCTTCTTTTTTCGACCACATTGCCTTTGGCAAGATTTGATGAAGCCTTCATCAAAGAAGCAAAAATGGTATACAATACCACCACACGATTTGACACCCTTATGCTTTCTTGTGTCGATGAGTTACATCGGCAGACCCACATTGATCTTTCATCACCTGATGTCATTATATTACTTTCGACTACCAAAGGCAATATTGAGTTATTACAGGATGACCCACTGGATGAAAAATTATTTCTAACTTATTCAGCTGGACTAATTCAGCGGAAACTCAATAACCCCAATACACCGATAGTTGTTTCCAACGCCTGTATTTCTGGGTTATCAGCCATTATCATAGCGAAACGACTACTTTCCAAGGGGCCATACAAGCATGCTGTCATTGTTGGTTGCGATGTACTGACCAATTTTGTCATCAGTGGTTTCGCTTCCTTCCACGCCATCAGTGACGATCGATGCAAACCTTTTGATAAAAACCGTACCGGTATTAACTTGGGAGAAGCTGCAGCGGCCCTCATACTTAGTACCGAATCAGGATCTGAGATTTTGGTTCTGGGAGGTTCTGTCAGCAATGATTCGAATCATATTTCAGGGCCATCTAAAACAGGTGAGGAACTTAGTTTCTGTATCAATGAATCCATGAAAGAAGCTGGCTTGTCGACAGACGATATCGGTTTCATTTCGGCACATGGTACTGCCACGGATTATAATGATGAAATGGAATCCAAGGCTTTTTCGCTCTCAGGTTTGCATGAGCCGCCCGTATTCAGTATCAAAGCTATGTACGGACACACCCTCGGGGCCTCAGGAATTTTAGAAACCATCATCAGCGCTGAATGCTTAAAACAACAACTCATACTACCGAATTTCGGGTTTAACGAAAAGGGTGTAAGCGGGGATATTAGCATCAGTGAGAGCCTTCAACAGAATGCATTGCAAAGCTGCCTTAAGACGGCTTCGGGATTCGGTGGTTGCAATGCAGCGATCGTATTAGGACGAATCTTTGATCGAAATAAAAGATAAGAAAGAAAGGTTTTTGACATTTGAGTTCAATAAATTTTATGTTTCCATTTCCTGTTTCAAATCTTCTTTTTAGATTTGTTTAAAATAAACCAATATGGCAGACCTCTCAGGATATGAAAAACAGCAACAATCAGACGAAAAAATAACTAAAGCTATTGAAGACATCATGCGTATGCCTCGTGAAGAATTGGCGGATTTGATGGCGAGTCTGACCAAGACAATCGAAGACATTACACCGCTGGTTAATGAACTGACCGAACGTATCCACAACGGTGAAGAATTGACGAAGGAAGAAAAGACAGCCTTGATTGAGTTTCAGGATTTATGTCAACGGTCATCAGACTTCATTCTTCTTGCCAGACGTGCCCTTATGAACCGCATGACTGCTTATGCCGATGAAGTGTATTATGCTATCAAGGCTGAAGCCGAAAAAGGAAATCCAGACGCAATGAAATCATTTGAAAAATTGCACGCTTCAAGGCAAAAAGTCATACTCTCTGAAATGGGTGATAACAATAACTAACCTGTGTATTATTAAACAATGGCTGCTAATTCTGTAAGAAGACTCTATTGATTGAAGTGCATCTTTGTGCTCTAAAACAAGTACTATATGACACCCACCATCTTAGCTTCAGCTGCCCTTTGTCTGTTTGTTCTCTCCATGGAGTCATGCAAAAAAGACTATACCTGTAAATGTTCAAAGACATATACGAGTGGCACTGGCTCCACCACCATCGACTATTCGGTGTATACCTACAAAGACACTCGTGCCAGAGCCGAAACCCGATGTAATGAAAATACCAAATCAGGAAGCGATTTGTTTGGCAACTATAGTATCAATTGTCAGATCAAGTAGTAATTTTTGAAACAATTGATTGTGACTTTTCCTTTTTAACGTGGCAATTGAAATATTCCAAATAAGATCGCAATTCTTCGTCGGTCTTATTTTTTATTTGAATGTTTAGCAGTTTGAAGGTTAGTTATCTCGAAATATTGGTTTTAAGCTGATAAAATTGCT
Organism: uncultured Bacteroidota bacterium; assembly: GCA_903875055.1. Taxonomy (GTDB): domain Bacteria; phylum Bacteroidota; class Bacteroidia; order Chitinophagales; family Chitinophagaceae; genus OLB11. The sequence goes on along the minus strand of CAIQUX010000077.1, from coordinate 8,777 downwards.
TGTTTTAACAATACGAACAGACCTCGTTCAATCTGTAGCTAGTTTCATCGTCAATATCATCTGCCGACACATGTTAAATCCTCGATTTCAGTGAATCATGAACTGATTCAACGTGAAAAAATATCGTGGACAACTCTGCCTTTTCATCATTGAAATTCCCATATTTTTACCTTACATTTGCGTTCATTTTTATCCATGGACAACGAAACTTTAAACACCCCGGATTCTGAACCGCAACACGACAGAATCATTCAAATAAACATCGAAGAGCAAATGAAATCCTGCTACATTGATTATTCAATGTCAGTGATTGTAGGTCGCGCTTTACCCGATGTACGAGATGGCCTTAAACCTGTACACAGACGTGTATTATACGGGATGAGCGAACTCGGAAATACGTTTAATAAACCCTATAAGAAATCAGCCCGTATTGTGGGTGAGGTGCTTGGTAAATACCATCCTCACGGCGATACCAGCGTATACGATACCATGGTGCGTATGGCGCAGCCCTGGAGCCTTCGTTATATGATGATAGACGGACAAGGGAACTTCGGTTCGGTGGATGGTGACAGTCCGGCTGCCATGCGTTATACTGAGGTTCGTATGCAACGCATAGCCGAAGCCATGATCGAAGATCTGGACAAGGATACTGTCGATTTCCAAAACAATTTCGATGACACCTTACAGGAACCGACTGTCATGCCGACCCGGATTCCACAATTGATTGTAAACGGTTCATCAGGTATCGCTGTAGGTATGGCCACCAACATGATGCCGCATAACCTCAGCGAAACGATCGATGCCATTTGTGCTTATATCGATAACCGGGATATCACTATTGCCGAAATCATGACGCATATCAAGGCACCGGATTTTCCAACCGGTGGTATCATTTACGGTATGGAAGGCGTACGTCAGGGTTTCGAAACAGGCCGTGGCCGCGTGGTTGTAAGAGGCCGATTGAATATAGAAACCATTAAAAACGGTAAGGAGCAGATCATTATTCATGAATTGCCATATCAGGTCAATAAAGCCATGCTGCATAAGCGTATTGCTGAATTGGTCAATGAAAAAGTCATTGAAGGGGTGAGCGATGTACGTGACGAAAGTGACAGAGATGGAATGCGATTGGTGATTGATCTGAAAAAAGATGCGATTGCGAATGTGATTGTCAACCAATTATATAAATATACCGATATGCAGACCTCATTCGGTATCAATAATGTGGCGCTGGTTGGCGGTCGTCCGCGTGTGTTGAACATGAAGGATCTGATCAGTGAATTTGTCAAGTTCCGTCACGAAGTGGTAGTTAGACGAGCACAGTTCGAATTGAAGAAAGCTGAAGAACGTGCCCATATTTTACAAGGTTATCTGATAGCATTAGATAATCTGGATGCTGTAATCAAGCTGATTCGGGAGTCACGTACACCGGATGAAGCGAAGGAAGGGTTAATGACGAATTTTGAATTGTCGGACCTTCAGGCCAAGGCGATTCTTGAACTACGTCTTCAACGTCTGACTGGCATGGAGCGCGATAAGATTCATCAGGAATATGAAGAGATTATGAAAGTGATAGCGCACCTGAAAGAATTATTGAGTAATGAAGGCATGCGTTTCGACCTAATCAAAGAAGAGATGGCTGAAGTGAAAAAGAAATTTGGTGACGAACGTAAGACAGAGATTGAATATTTAGCTAGTGAAATCAGTATCGAAGATCTGATTGAAGAAGAAGATGTGGTTATCACAGTGTCTCATTTAGGTTATATCAAACGTACATCAGCTACCGAATATCGTTCTCAACGACGTGGCGGGCGTGGTGCTATGGGTGGCAAGACCCGCGATGAAGATTATATCGATCAGTTGTTCATAGCTTCTACACATGCCACTTTATTGTTCTTTACCGACAATGGACGTTGTCATTGGCTGAAGGTCTATGAAGTGCCTCAGGGTGAGAAAAACAGTAAAGGACGTGCCATACAGAATGTCTTACAATTACCTCCGGGTGAAAAAATAAAAACGATTCTGACAGTTCCGAATTTGTCGAATGAAGAATATGTCAATAGCCACTATATCGTACTTTGTACAAAACAAGGTATGGTTAAAAAGACACGCTTGAAGGATTTCTCACGACCTCGTCAGAATGGTGTTAATGCCATCACGATCAATGAAGGAGATACCTTGTTGGAAGCAGCCTTGACAGATGGAAATTGCTATATTATGATGGCTGTAAAATCGGGTAGGGCTATACGTTTCATTGAGGAAAAAGTTCGTCCAACAGGAAGGGGTGCCATCGGCGTTACAGGTATTGAAGTCGATGATCTGACTGATGAAGTGGTAGGTATGGCATGTGTGAATAAAGACGATAAGAACAAGACCATTCTGGTGGTTTCTGAGAAAGGAATCGGCAAGCGTACCAATTTGGATTATTTCAATGAAGAAACGAAAGAATGGGAAGAAATATATCGTATTACCAACAGGGGCGGTAAAGGAGTGAAAACATTGAGTGTGACTCCTAAGACAGGTAAATTAATCGGTTTTGTAGCGGTTGATGAAACGGATGATTTGTTTATTACTTGTGTGAGTGGTGTGACTATCAGAACGCATGTAAACAGCATACGGGCAGCCGGTAGGGCAACGCAAGGAGTGAAACTGATCAATCTGGACGCCGGAGATGAAATAGCGGCTATAGCCAAAATTGCCGAGCAGGAAGAAGATGAAGAAACGGTGACTGAAATGGGCGAAATTCCAGAGAACGCCAGTGATATCAAAGGCACGGATACAGATTCAGGAAAAGACAAAGAAACCGATGATAATAATTCAATAACCGGACCCGATACGGAAAACCAATAAATTCGCAACTCATAACTCAAAAAAATAATAACAATGTTCAAAAAAATCAGCTTGTTCCTTGCTCTTTCATTTCTGATGTTTCAGGTGAACGCACAAAAAGCCAATATCCAAAGTGCTATCAATTATCTGAAAGACAATGATATTGCGAACGCGAAAAAAATGATCGATGAAGCCACCACCAGCGAATCCACAAAAAACAATGCAAAGGCCTGGCTGCTCAAAGCAGTCATCTATCAGGCAATTGGCACCCCTAAGGAAATCATGCCTCAGATGCAGTTTATTTTAAATGAAAATCCATATATCATCAACCTGGAAAATGCGAATGCCCTGGCTTCGTCCGCACCTAATGCATTGGGGGATGCCACTGAGGCGTATAAGAAAACGATTTCACTGGATGCTAAATACAGCAAGGAAGAATTACTTCCTCTGCTTTCGACGATATTAGGCATGCAATTTAACATCGGTATTAGTAAGATGAATGATAATAAATATGCAGAAGCATATATCGCTTTTGAAGGGGTTTCAAACCTTGCAAAGCTTGATAATGGGAACATCTGGAAAGGGTTGCCGGCAATTGATACAGCTTTTGCCAATGCAAAAATGTATCAGGCCAACTGTGCCTTCAATACAAGCAAAGATGAGGAAGCCATCATTTTATTGGAGGAATCGATAAAGAGTCCGATAACCCAAAATGCTGATTTATATATCATGCTGACTGATCTTTATAGCAAAAAGAATAACGAAGCGAAATGGTCTGAAACCATGAAAACGGCCCGGGCGAAATATCCGAACGATAAGAGAATATTGACGAACGAGATTAACTACTACATAGATAAGGGGCGAACAGAGGAGTCTATTGCCAAATTGAAAGAAGGAATTGCGCTGGATCCTAAAAAGGCAGATTTGTATCTATTATTAGGTCAGACATATTTGGCACTATCGAATCCAACAGATAAGAATGACAAACCAACGGCACGCCCCTCGAATGCCAAGGAATTGGAACAGAATGCCATCACCAATTATAACAAAGCCGCTGAATTAGATCCTAAGAATTCGTATGCACAGTTTAATCTCGGATTGATTTATTATAATCAGGCAAAAATAATGACCGATGAAATGAATAAGGCCGACAACAAGAAATTTGATGAGATGAAACCTACACGTGACGGACTGATTATTAAAGCTCAACCTTTTTTAATGAAGGCAAAGGAGTTGATTGATGCAGAAGGCCTCAGTGACAGCAATAAGGGAATGTACAGAGAGACATTGACAGGCATCATGAATTGTTATAATGTAAGTAATAAAGCAGATAAGGCAGCCGAAACGAAGAAAATCATCGATTCATTAAAATAAAAAGTGTGCAAATTCATAAAAAAGCCTCCATCGGAGGTTTTTTTATGAAAAACATTAAAAAAAATAGAATATTAGTACAAAATGATTTTAAATTTCGAATTAGTTATATTACCTTTGCACCTCTAAAAATTATATGGGTAAACAACCTTTGATAAAACAAGACGGCGTGATAACAGAAGCATTAAGTAATGCAATGTTCAGGGTTCGTTTGGAAAATGGTCATGAGGTGATTTCCACCATTTCCGGCAAAATGAGGATGCATTACATTCGAATACTTCCGGGCGATAAGGTCGGAATTGAGATGAGTCCATATGATTTGACGAGAGGAAGAATTATTTTACGTTACAAATAAAAAATACAATGAAAGTAAGAGCAGCAATAAAAAAGCGCAGTGCGGATTGCAAAATCGTCCGTAGAAAAGGTGTTTTATTTATCATCAACAAAAAGAATCCTCGCTTTAAACAGCGTCAGGGCTAAACCAACAAAAAATTAAAATTTTAAAATCAATTCATTAATAAATGGCTCGTATATCAGGTATTGACTTACCAAAAAACAAAAGAGGAGAAATCGGATTAACCTATATATATGGTATCGGTAAATCAACTGCTCACGGAATACTTGAAAAAGCAGGTATTGATCAGAACAAAAAAGTGAAAGATTGGAATGACGAAGAGCAAACTGCTATTCGTAATATCATTAATGCTGAATTTAAAGTGGAAGGTCAGTTACGTTCTGAAGTTCAGATGAGTATCAAACGTCTTTTGGACATCGCCTGTTACCGAGGACTTCGTCACAGAAAAGGATTGCCTGCTCGTGGTCAACGTACAAGAACCAATTCACGTACCCGTAAAGGAAAACGTAAGACAGTTGCAGGTAAGAAAAAAGCAGCTAAAAAATAATAATTAAAACGCTGTAAATCAGTAGTTCAATAAAAATTCTTAAAGCAAGAAATTAATAATAAAATGGCAAAAGGAAATAATCAGCCAAGCGCAAAAGCCGCCGCAAAAAAAAGAATCGTAAAAGTAGATACCCATGGCGACGTTCATGTAAGTTCTACGTTTAATAATATCATTGTTGCTTACACTAACAAACAAGGTCAGGTAATATCTTGGAGTAGTGCCGGTAAAATGGGCTTCAGAGGAAGTAAGAAAAATACACCTTATGCTGCTCAGTTAGCCTCTCAAGATGCTGGTAAAGTGGCTTTTGATGCAGGTATGAAAAAAGCGGATGTTTTCGTAAAAGGACCAGGTGCAGGACGTGAAAGCGCCATTCGTGCCGTGTCAGGATCTGGTATCGAAGTAACATCAATATTTGACTGCACACCATTGCCACATAATGGTTGCCGCCCTCCAAAGAAAAGAAGAGTTTAATTATCCTTTATTTATAACCCCCGGTTAAAATCTAAATTCGGATTTTATATGAGTTTAACCGGTTAACCAATTTAAAATCCAGTAAAAGCAATGGCTAGATACACAGGACCCAAAACAAAAATTTGCAGGATTTTCGGCGAACCTATCTTAGGAAACGGAAAATACTTAGGCAAAAACAGCAATCCTCCAGGACAACACGGAGCAACACGCAAACGTAAACAATTAGGCGAATACGCCCTTCAATTGCGTGAAAAACAAAAAGCAAAATATACCTATGGTGTATTGGAGCGCCGATTCAGAAATACATTTGAAGAAGCAACCCGATTGAAAGGTGTAACTGGTGAAAACCTGATTCGCCTTCTCGAAGCAAGACTTGATAACACAGTGTACAGATTAGGCATCGCTGAATCTCGTCCTGCTGCTCGTCAGTTGGTTTCGCACAAGCATATCACTGTAAATGGTGAGGTTTGTAATATCCCGTCTGCAAAATTAACACCAGGTGATGTCATCGGTTTAAGAGAGAAAAGTGCCGCAAACGCAGCATTAGCTTCACGCCTTCGCGGTAAAGATCCTAAAATTAACTGGCTGGAGTGGAATGAAAAAGAAATGAAAGGAACCTATATCTCTCATCCTGAGCGTGACAGCGTACCTGAAAATATTAAAGAACAACTTATTGTAGAATTGTATTCTAAATAATCGTTTATTTTCTTTTTTATTCATTTCATCAATTAAAAAAATACATTAATGGCAATATTAAATTTTCAAAAACCCGAGAAGATAGTTCTTCAAAAAGCAACAGAGTTTGAAGGTACCTTTGAATTTCGTCCTTTAGAACCTGGCTTTGGTGTTACTATAGGTAACGCCCTTCGTCGTGTCCTTCTAAGTTCATTGGAAGGATTTGCAATCAGCAGTATCCGTGTCGAAGGGGTTGATCACGAATTCTCTACTGTGAAAGGTGTGACGGAAGACGTAACTGAAATCATATTAAATCTGAAACAAGTACGTTTCAAAAAGAAAGTCGAAACAGAACTTTCAAGTGAAAAAATTGAATTGAACATCAAAGGTAAGGATGTTGTTACAGCGGGCATGTTAGGAGAAGTTACGAATAACTTCGAAATCATGAATCCCGAATTGGTTATCTGCAATATGAATACCAGTACTAACCTTAAACTTGAATTGAATATCATTAAAGGACGTGGATATGTTCCTGCCGATGAAATCAAATCAAGAGAATTACCTATCGGATGGATCGCTACAGACAGTATCTTCACCCCAATCAAGAATGTGAAGTATGCAATCGAAAATACCCGTGTTGAACAACGTACAGATTTCGAAAAATTGATTCTTGACGTTAGCACAGACGGAACTATTCATCCTGAAGATGCGGTAAAACAAGCATCACGTATCCTGATTCAGCATCTGATGCTGATTACCGATGAAAATATCACATTCGATACAGGTGTTTCTGAGAAACACGACATCGTGGATGAGCAAACACTTAAATTACGTCAGATTCTGAAAACTCCGTTGGAAGATCTTGATTTGTCTGTACGTGCATTCAACTGCTTGAAAGCTGCAAAAATTAACAGCTTGAGCGAATTAGTTCAGTACGAACAAGACGAATTGATGAAATTCAGAAACTTTGGTCAGAAATCACTTTCTGAAATCGAACAGGTATTGATTGACCGAGGATTAGGATTTGGAATGGACTTATCAAAAATTAACTTAGACGACCTTTAATCAAGGGTTATCAATAAAAAAACAGTATCATGAGACACGGTGTTAAAAATAACCACTTAGGTCGTAAGACCCCTCACAGAAAAGCATTATTGCGCAACTTGGCTTGCCAGCTTATACAACATAAACGTATCGTTACAACCTTAGCAAAAGCCAAAGCCTTACGTGTTTTTGTTGAACCAATCTTGACGAAATCTAAAACAGACGATACACACCAACGTCGTGTCGTATTCAGTTATTTGCAAGATAAAGAAGCCATCAAAGAATTATTCGGAACAGTCAGCATGAAAATTGGTGATCGTCCGGGCGGTTATTGCAGAATTATCAAATTAGAGCGTCGCTTAGGTGATGCAGCTGATATGGCAATGATTGAATTGGTTGATTTCAACGATATCTACAATGTGAAAGATGTTGTAGGTGAAGAAAAGAAAAAGACTCGTCGTAGCCGTGCTAAGAAACCAGCAGCAACAACTCCAGCAGCTCCTGTTGCTAAAGTGGAAGAAGCTGTTGTTGCAGAAACACCGGTAGTTGAAACAGAAGCACCCGTTGCTGAAGTGGAAACACCTGTTGTAGAAGTTCCTGCCGCTGAAGAAACAACATCTGAAGCTCCAGCAGCAACAGAAGGTAGTGATGAAGATGCAGCTCCTTTAGTATAAGGTCAAAAAACTTAATAATCAAAAGCCGTGCGTATTGCACGGTTTTTTTATTTCTGTAGGATAATAATTAATTTCCGATATTCCCTTTATTTGTAATTATCTATCTTCGTTGCAAAAGAAATTCCCCCTATTAATAGCCACTTTGATGAAACATACCTTTAAACTATTTCTTCTTATGTTACTCTCTTCCTGTGCCATCCAGAAGCATACCTCCAACAATCATGTCCATGCGTTTCGATTGCATCCGGGACAAGACCTTAAACAACAAATTCTTTCTTTCGCGAAGGAACATAAGATACAATCAGGATATATTATTACTTGTGTCGGTAGTCTTCAGAAAGCAACGTTGCGATTGGCCAATCAACCGAATACACAATCATGGAACAATAAGTTTGAAATAGTGTCTCTTGTAGGTACATTCGGAGCCGATTGCGGGGCTCATTTGCATTTGTCGATAGCGGATTCAACAGGAAAGACTTTTGGCGGGCATTTGACAGATGGCAACCTGATCTATACAACAGCTGAACTGGTTGTTGGTGAAGTAAGCGATGTAACCTTCAGCAGAAGACTTGATTCCATCACAACGTATAATGAATTATTTGTTGAGAAGAAATAAGTAATTTCTCTTCAGAACGATTTGTTTGTTTTCTTAAGAATATGATTGCTTGATTATTTAGGGCTTGCTGAAAAAGTCTGAAGTGCATCAGGTACGAGCCGGCAAAACGAAGCTGTATTGATATACTGCGAGTTGCAGCCGGCGAAGTAGATGGTGTGCTTCAGGCTAACGAAATTGTGGAAGGTTTCGTAATAG
>CAIQUX010000076.1 GCA_903875055.1 uncultured Bacteroidota bacterium | reverse complement strand
CTTCTGTCTTTGGAGTTTTTTGCGGCTTCCTCAAATTGTTTTGAAGCCTTCTCATAATCCTTTTGCTGATACAAAGCATTGCCCAAATTGTATTGCGCCTCACGACTCTTTTTGGCTGCATATGCTTTTTGATATTCTGAGGCGGCTTCCTTGTAATTTCCTTTGGCATATTGCTTGTTCCCACTATAAATATGCTGGTCGGCAGTTTGTGCAAAGCTCACTGAACAGAAGCATACCAATAAAAGGACTATCAGTCGTTTCATGCGGTTTGTAATTTTTTTTGTTCAGGAATAAAAAATTCAATGAGTATTAGCAGTAATGCAATACCGATAAAATACTGATAGTAACTGTTATAATCGGTGAAAATATTATCACCGAAATTCTTCTGCTCGGTTGAGCTGATCTGCTTCGCAATCGCATCTGCCGCCGCATCGGTATTTCCTAATCTGAGATAAACTCCCTGCCCGGCAGAGGCTATCTCCTGCAGTTCCTTTTCATTGAGTTTCGTAATCACTTCCTCACCCTTCTCATCACGTTTGTTCTCGCGTGTTTCAGGATCAAAAATCGGGGAGCCTTCTGGTGAACCTATCCCGACTGTATTGATCATGATCCCTTCACCCACGGCTTTTTTCACTTCATCCGCTGCACCTTCGTCATGGTCTTCTCCATCGCTTATGAGTATGATGCTTTTGTATTTTGTTTCCTTGGCATTGAACGATTGTCGGGCCATACTGATGGCTTCCCCTATAACGGTTCCCTGAGTAGGCACCTGAGCCGGTGAAGCACCTGCCAGATTCATTTTCAACGCCGACATGTCCACAGTCAGCGGTACGGATACATACGCTCGTCCGGCAAATGTGATGAGACCGATACGGTTGTTTCCAAGTTTTTCAAGCAGTCGTGCAATGAATTGTTTGGCTTTTTCCAGACGATTTGGCGACAAGTCCTGAGCTAACATACTTTTACTGACATCAAGGGCCACCATTACATCAATACCTTTACGTTCTATCTTTTCGGTACGGGAACCTGCCTGCAAATTGGCCAAACCGATAATACCGATGGCAAGGGCCAGCAAGATTAAGCAGAACTTGAACAATCGGAGAGGTTTACTGTATCGTGGCATCAGGGCATTCACTAAGTGTGCGTCTCCCATCAGACGGATAGCTTGTTCCCGTCTCTTATTCCGATAGAAAAACAGTCCTGCGAGCAAGAAGCAGGCAAGCAATAACCAAAAAAATTCGGGATGTTGAAATCGTAACACGGGGCAAATGTAAATGTATCCGATTTTTTGTAAAATGGTTTAGGGAAGTTTTAACGAATTGACAAAAGATGCCCGATCAGGCAACCCCTGAGCAGACAGACCTGCATCAGGCTTAATATGGGTATAGATTAAAGTGATGCAGGTTTATCAAATGAATTTTGACGGTATTTCATTTGCCCTTTATATTTGTTCGTTAATCAAAAAGTTATCACTCATGGCATATTCAGAAAAAGTGTTGGAACATTACAACAATCCTCAAAACGTTGGAACCTTAGACAAAAGCAAAAGCAATGTCGGTACTGGCCTTGTTGGCGCGCCTGAGTGCGGTGACGTGATGCGCCTTCAGATTGAAGTAGACGATGCCACCGGTATCATCAAAGATGCTAAATTCAAGACCTTTGGTTGCGGATCAGCTATCGCTTCATCGAGTGTGGCTACCGAATGGCTGAAAGGAAAAAGTATCGATCAGGCAGTGACCATAGACAATATGGACATCGTTGAAGAACTGAACCTGCCACCGGTGAAGATTCACTGTTCCGTATTGGCCGAAGATGCGATCAAAGCCGCTATCAATGACTACCGTGTGAAAAACGGTATGGAAGCCCTTGTTCTGGAAGAAAAAGTGGTTCACTAAAATCAACAAATTATACAAAAGCCAGCCTTTAAAACCATTATGGTGATTAAGGGCTGGCTTTTTTACTTAGGGCCCGCTGAAAAGCACTCAATTTAAGGATGATTTCATATTTCAGCGTAAAAGTAGTGCACTAAGGTGCATGACATTGTAGACAATAAGTTTAATAAGCTTGCACCTCAGCTATTACGAAACCTTCCACAATTTCGTT
>CAIQUX010000075.1 GCA_903875055.1 uncultured Bacteroidota bacterium | reverse complement strand
TTCGACCATCACGCACATTTTTGATACGGCCTGTTGCTCATACACATGGCAGATGAATGGTGTGACGTATACCGAATCAGGTATCTATTCCATCATCGAGACGGGCCCTGATGGTTGTCCGCATATCTATATCTTATGTGTTACGATTCATCCATGCATAGGAAGTTCGTCAACAGTGATTGCTTGCGGAAGTTATACATGGCCTTTGAATGGAATCACGTATACCCATTCAGGCATCTATACGGCTACAGCTCTAAATTCCTATGGTTGTCCTGTGACGGATACCCTCATACTGACTGTCGGTCAGGGTGGGGTGACGACCTCCAATACCTGCGACACCATCTGTGATTCATTTACCTGGCCGATCAATGGTGTCACCTATACCGCTTCAGGTGTGTATACCTATATCATCAACGACTCGAATGGTTGTCCGCATATTTATATCCTTTGTATCACCGTCGTTCATCACACCAATTCAGATGCTGTGGTCACCGCTTCCAATGCCTATACATGGAATGCAAATGGAGTCACTTATCAAAGTTCGGGTGTATACACGGCTACGCTTACTAATAGCATGGGATGTGACAGTCTGCTTACCTTACATCTCACTATCACGAATGGAACACCAATAGTCGCATTAGCTCCGAAGGCTCTTTTGAGTGGTCCTTATCAGTCGGGTAGTGGTTTGATGTATGACAGTTTGCGTACACAAGGATTGATTCCACTGACAGAACCTTATTCAGGAGCGCCGTTTTACAAACCTCAATTACTTGGTGGTGGTGGTGAAACAACTACCCAGGCTGTCTTGAATTTGACCGGCAATAATGCCATTGTCGATTGGGTGCATATCGAAATTCGCACTTCCACGAACGGAAGCGTGTTGGTTGCCACTAAGAATGCCTTATTGCAACGCGATGGTGATGTGGTAAGCAGCAGCGATGGTATATCACCTGTGACCTTCCCGCTCTTGCCTCCGGGTAATTATTATGTCAGTATCAAACACAGAAACCATTTGGGTGTGATGACAGCAACCCCGGTTTCATTGACGCTTGGTGTGCATGCAGTCGATTTCACAACCGGACCATTATATACGATCAACAGTATTGTCAATAATACACCTGCTATTACTTACGGTTCGTTGAATCTGTTATGGAGCGGTGATCCGAATTACAATAAGAATGTGAAGTACAATGGTGCTGTCAATGATAAGGACCCTATTTTAATCAGTGTCGGATCGGGTACGCCTAATAATACCGTATATGGTTATCGTTTGGAAGATCTGAATATGGATGGTAAGGTACGATACAACAATACCGACAATGACCGCAACATCATCCTTAATAATGTGGGAGCCGGTACACCTAACAAAGTCTTGTCTCAGCATACGCCTAATTAATTAGATGAGAGATGTGAGATAAGAGAGCAAAGAAGTCTTAGATAACGGTCCCGTTCAAAAGAGCGGGACCGTTTTTTTATTAAACAGATGAGAGATTAGTAAATTAGTCGATAACGTTCTCGTTCAAAGAGCGGGGACGTTTTTTTGTCAAGGGAATTTTGACTGGGAAACTGACATCATGAAACAACATCTCTTAGGCAAACAAGTAGTGCTTGATTTGTCGAATAAAGCAAACGGTGTCTATGTGCTGGAGTTAATGGACCACGGAAATAGCAGCCGTTTCAAACTTGTCAAGGAATAAGAAATAGGGGTACTGAATAGATATAATTGTCTTTGGCATAATACTTGTTAAGCATAGGCAGAAATTGTTTTCATTCAACATCATCCTCGGGTGATGAACGAAGAAAATGTTTTGATTGGTGGTTAGTTTAATGTTATGATAAAAGCCGTTAACCTCAGGGTGAATGGCTTTTATTGTTTTGGGCTCTTTCTGAATCCAGCCTGAAACTAGAAGAGGATGTAGTATATTTGGGAAATTTTTTTTATGAAGAAAGTCCTCGTTCTCTCAGCCCTCCAACTCTTCTTTATGGCTGCAGGCTTACAAGCCCAAACCATTGTTCCGAATCCGCAATCGCAGTCAGAAAAGGAAAACAAGACCGACGATGTGAAAGTCTCTGACTTGCAGTTCATCTCAACCAATAATCCCGGGCTCGCATCCGATCTCAAGGTATTCAGCGAGTTTATGTCTAAAATGGGTTTTCCCGCCATCATACAAAAAGAATCAGCCACCCATGCGATACATCTGATCAAAGATGACGCTTATCGTGATGAGGAATACCGAATGCTATGCAAAGCCAATCAGGTGGTAGAAATACGCGGTGGTAAAGACGGTGTCTTTTACGGACTGATGTCGATGCTGCAAGTGATAGAACAAGGACAACGACAGGTCGCTTTGGCGGTTCCTCAACTGCATGATTTTCCCGCTTACTCATGGAGAGGTATGCATCTCGATGTAAGCCGTCATTTCTTTCCGAAGGAGTTTGTGATGAAGTATATCGATCTATTGGCCATGCACAAGATGAATACGTTTCACTGGCATCTCACCGATGACCAGGGATGGCGTATTGAAATCAAGAAATATCCTAAACTCACTGAAATAGGAAGCAAGCGTAAGGAAAGTATCGTGGAGAAGAACTTTGATCCATACATCGGTGATGGTATGCCGGTGGAAGGTTTTTATACACAGGACGATATCAGGGAAGTGGTGAAGTACGCCCAAAGCAGACATGTCAATATCGTGCCCGAAATAGAAATGCCGGGTCATGCACAGGCTGCATTGAGTGCTTATCCTGAATATAGCTGCACGAAGAACACATTTGAACCGTTGACCAAATGGGGGGTCAGCAATGATGTGTATTGCACCGATGAAGCCACCATCCATTTTTTGGAAGATATCCTTGACGAAGTGATGGCCTTGTTCCCATCGAAATATATCCATATCGGTGGTGATGAAGTGCCTAAAGATCGATGGAAAGTATGTCCGGTATGCCAGCAGACCATGAAGACGCATCATCTCAAAGATGAGAATGAATTACAAAGTTATTTTGTGAAACAGATCGATGCCTATGTCACATCGAAAGGACGAAATATCATCGGCTGGGATGAGATACTCGAAGGTGGTCTCGCACAGAACGCCGCCGTTATGAGCTGGCGTGGTGAAGAAGGCGGTATAGCCGCAGCCAAACAAAAACATAATGTGGTGATGACACCGGGCGACTATTGCTATTTCGACCATTGTCAGGGAAACAAGAATAACGAGCCGTTGTCCATTGGTGGTTATACACCCATACAAAAGGTATACAGTTATCAACCAACGCCGGCTGTATTGAATGCAGATGAGAAAAAATACATACTCGGTGCTCAGGCCAATGTATGGACCGAATACATAGCCACCACAGATCATGTCGAATATATGGCGGTTCCTCGTTTGTGTGCACTCGCTGAAGTCCTTTGGTCAGGTGATTCAAAACCGGGTTGGACAGATTTCAAGAACCGTCTTCGTATTCATTTTGACTACCTTGATAAATTCAATGTACATTATGCAAATTCCATCTTCGATGTGACTGCTGTCCGCAAGATCGTCGATAATAAGGTCGTAGTGACACTGGAGACAGAATATGAGAATGGTCTTATCCAGTATCAGATGCTTGGAGGCGATCAACCACAACTTCAATTGTATAAGAAAGATCATCCTCTGGTATTTAAACATAGTGGAAAACTAAGAGCCGAGTATTATGAAGGAACAAAAGATTCGGGGCACATGCTGGAAGAAGAAATTCTGGTGCATAAGGCTTTGGGTAAAACCATTACCAGCACGATCGAACCAAGTACCTATTATAATGAAGGTGGTTTGCCTAAACTCGCCGATAGTAAAGCAGGCCATGCACCTCGTCTGTCATCTGAATGGCTGGGTTGGAGCGGAAAAAATCCTGAGATCACCATCGATCTCGGTGATGTGTCCAAATTGAATAACCTCGATATCTATACATTGAAAGAAGAGATGAACTGGATTTATCTTCCGCAACAGATCGACGTATCATTGAGTACAGACGGTATCAACTATAAACCGTTGAAATCGTTAACGGCAAAGGAGATTGAAGAAGGCTATGGTGTCGATAATAAATTATCTATTCCACTGGATAATACTAAGGCCAGATACCTTAAACTCGCTCTTACCTGTGCACCGAAAATAGAAAAAGGTAAACCGGGTGAAGGTGAAGAAGCCTGGGTGTTTCTCAGCGAATTGGCCGTCAACTAAATAAAGTCATCACAAACATATAATCCAATTAAACACATCCGCATCATGCATCCAACATCATTCTCCGGCAAAAAAGCCATCATGCTGCTCACGGCAGTCTTGCTGTTCATTTCCTTTAATCTGTTTGCCCAATCGACCGGGTTCGATTACAATGGCAACAGGGTCTATGTCAATAGCGGTATCGGTGTTGGTTCCATCATTGCGATCGTGGCGTCGTGGTCGCGGAATAAATCGGTCCTTTGGGCTATTTTTCACGCGTTCTGCGGATGGGCGTATGTGATTTATTATGTGATTACACGGTAACGCCATCCACTGAACTACATTGTTACTTGTCTTTCAAAGTAGCAGCATGACCAGATCATATTCAGAAGTAGCTTTGTGTGACACTAACCCCGGAGTTTGATTTATCTTAGTACCCAAAATGAAACTTTATGTTTTCAATATCAACTAAGAGCATTCTTACATTAATCGTATGTTGTTCTTGGATAGTTGTAAATTCCCAACCCGCGACTTTTCATTGGGCTGATCAATTAGGTGACACAAATTATGCAATTTATACGGCAAGCAAATGCGGTTTAAATAGTATATATAACGCCGGCAATTTTGGATCTACTGTAGATTTCGATCCTCATAATAATGTGAGTAATTTATATAGTCCTTCCCTAAGTATGTTTATTCAGAAAATTGATTTAGATGGCAACTTTTTATGGGCAAAGCAAATCAATGTAACAAATTATGGGACTGTTACCGATCTGTCAATTGATCATGATGAGAATATTTTCCTGACTGGATATTTTTCGGATTCAGTTGATTTTGATCCTGGAATCGATAGTTTTAAATTATATGCAGGAAGTAATCCAACTATTTTTATTGAGAAATTAGATTCGAATGGCCATTTTATATGGGCAAAGCATATCGGGGGTACTACTATGTCAATGGCACTTTCAATAGATGTTGATCTTCACGGCAATGTATTAACCACAGGCTTTTATGATGGTACTGTCGACTTTGATCCAGGGCCATCAACTTTTAATTTATCACCTGGAGGCGCATTTATTGAAAAGCTAAATAACCATGGTGATTTTATTTGGGCGAAAAAAATGTCTCCATCTGGCGATTTTAATGAAGGACACGCAATCAAGTGTGACAAATTCGGAAATGTGTATACAACTGGCGTATTTCATGGAACTACAGATTTTGATCCCGGATCTGGAACATATAATTTACAAACAGTCGGAGGTGGGGGAGATATTTACATTCAAAAATTAGATTCAAATGGATTGTTTATCTGGGCAAAAGGATTTGGTAATCCCGCCGATGATGAAGGTCATAGCATTGCGGTGGATAGCAACCAGATGGTGTATGTAACTGGTTATATCAATTCAGGTGGTTGGTTGGATTGCGATCCGGGATCTGCGGTCAATCTAGTGAACGTGTGGGGTTGGAAATCTGCCTTTGTTCAAAAGTTAGATAGTAATGGAAATTTTATGTGGTTCAAACTTCTACAGTCTCCAATTCCTGGTGGCGCATCCTACGAATGTGCAGGTGAAAAAGTGACAGTTGACAAGAATAATGCTATTTACTGTGCTGGCACCTTTAATTTTGACGTAGATTTTGAATCAGACTCGTCCAGTTCAGCAGTAATGACTTCTAATAGTTTAAAAGATATATTTGTACTAAAGTTTTCTGATTCCGGCATTTTGAAATGGATGAATAAATTAGGTGGCAGTAATGATGACAATATTTATGCATTCACCTGCGATAAAAATTCAAATTTAATATTATCAGGTAGTTTTGATTCACAAATTCAATTTGGAGTCATCCCCGATTTGCCTGACTTTCATGCCATAGGGGGGGCGGCTGGGTATGTAACATCAATCTCGCAAATACCCTTATCTGTAAACCAACAGAACGAATTTGAAAATAGTTTAGTTTATCCTAATCCTTCAAGAGATTATATCATCATTAAGAATAGTGGTGCCGGCGAAATTGTTATGAAAAATATGGTAGGTCAAATTGTGCTCATTCAAAAGGCGAGTACAAATGAAGTCTTGATCGATGTTTCAAAATTACCTGTAGGATTGTATACAGTTCAGATAAGGAATGTGATTAAAAAAATCCTGATTCAGTAGCAGATTGATTTTTCTGATAGGTCGGAAGGCTTGCACCTAATCGTAACATGAATAGAAGCAGGAATTCATATGCTTGATTAGTGAGACGCCAACCAATAGAGCAATGTAGTGCCGTGTTAGCCTACATGTCTTTTCCAATCCATTTTTTCGTGCAGCACTCTAATAATCTCAACAAGGTCATCGTCATTTTTTCGATAAAACACCACATGCGAATTAACTTTTGATGATCTATAACCGGCGCGAATTTGTGTAATCGATTTACCCTTTTCAAAATCCTCAGCAACATGTTCAATCTCAGCGATTATTGATTTGTAGTAAATATCTGCTTGCTCTTTTGACCAACGTTCAAAAGTATACAACCAGATTTCTTCTAAATCCAAAATTGCAGTATGTGAAATACGATATTTTGAACTCATGCCTTGACCCTTTTATGCAATGAAGCTACATGCTTTTTAGGATCAAAATTTTCTACGAAACCGCTTTTCTCTCCAGTAACCAAAGCCTTCCGTAAAATAGTTTTCATTTCCTCCTCTTCCTCAAGAAGTCGAAGGGCTGTTCTGATGACTTCACTTGCTGAATTATATTTTCCGTTTGCAACTTCCTTTGCAATAAATTTTTCATATCTATCTCCAAGAAGTATCGATGTGTTCTTGCTCATTTTAATTTTTTTTCAAATATACCAATAATTGGTATTAAATGTAATTTAGCCTATCGCTTGGTGTCTCACCGACCGATATATAGGGCCCGCTGAAAAGCACTCAATTTAAGGATGATTTCATATTTCAGCGTAAAAGTAGTGCACTAAGGTGCATGACATTGTAGACAATAAGTTTAATAAGCTTGCACCTCAGCTATTACGAAACCTTCCACAATTTCGTT
>CAIQUX010000074.1 GCA_903875055.1 uncultured Bacteroidota bacterium | reverse complement strand
CAATGCGGTGCACCATCGGCTTGCCGGCAATTGGTATCAGGGGTTTTGGTGTGGTGAGTGTATGTGGTCTCATTCGTTTTCCCATGCCGGCCATTGGTATGATGATGTTCATGCTGTCTTTGTTGTTTTATTCGTGAATATATAATAAAGTGTTTTGAGTTGTTATATTCAAGTCTGTCATTGGTACCCCTTCATCTATTCTTTTCCATCAGGGCAAAAAAAACTGCCTCATCCGGTGCTGCCAAATCCTCCTGCGCCGCGTTGGCTTTCATCGAGTACGTCAACTTTTTCCCATCGAATCGATTCGTATCTTGAAATCACCATCTGAGCTATTCTGTCACCGTTTCGCACGATTTGTTTTTCATTTGAAAGATTGATAAGAATTACTTTGATTTCGCCCCTGTAGTCGCTGTCGATGGTGCCTGGTGTATTCAGACAAGTAATCCCCTGCTTGATGGCGAGTCCGCTTCTGGGTCTGATCTGTGCTTCCACGCCCGGTGGAAGAGCAATGAACAAACCGGTTGAAATAAGTGAACGTTGCATTGGTTCAAGAATGATATCATCGCTGATAAAGGCATACAAATCCATCCCGGCCGAGCCTGAAGTCTGATACGCAGGCATCGGATGAATACTTTTATTAATTATTTCTATCTGCAACGTGTTTTTTGTAATCCCCAAAAATAAATCAAATTGAGGATTTGGGACTTGCTTTTTTAGATGTTTACATACCAAAGAATACGTTGGACAAAATCGCCCCATTGTTTCATACTATCGTGCAATTTGATATCCATGGTTGCATACGTTACTTTCTCCCCTTTGACAGGTGCAGTAATCTCCTTTTCTGTCGGAAGATAATTATCAATCCTAGTGGCAAAATATGTGAGATTCATACGTGGCATGACTACACCCAGAATCATACCCGGCAAGCCGTTGAAGCCTTCAGGGCCGCCTTCAGCCAAAATCGCATCTGTGTAAAACGCAACCACATATACCGAATCCATGATAATGGTTTCTGCCCGTCGGCAATTGAAGCCTGCTATTTTTCTGAACTCCTCTGTGATTTTCCATTGAAATTGTTTGATCGAATCTGAAACAAGGTAGGTCTTCTCGAATACCTTCTTCTCTGCCACACATTTCATAGCCTCATAATCGTTATAAACAATATTCCGTTCTGCCGGAATATTCCCCATCATCATTTTACTTTCACTGATGCCATCAGGTGCAGGTTTATAGAGACTTTGTTTGTCAGTAAAAAAAAGCTCAAAGACATCTGTCTTGTATTTGGGAATCTGCTTCTTGAAATTATCTGCCATAGCCGAATTGCCACCATTCCCCTTCATCATTTCATCCATTTGTTTGTACACATTCATCTTGCGCTCAAATGTGAGTTTACCACGAAAGGTAATCGGAGGAACTTCTTTTGTTTGTTGGGCAAATGAAGTTGCACCGATCATAAGCAATATAATTATTACAATTGTTTTTTTCATCTTGTGTTCATTTTTTCATGCAGACTTTCTACATGTTGCTGTTCTTGATTGATATACTTTACTAATGATTGAAGTTAATTTCAACGCGGCACTATCTCTTATCGTCGCATACGCATTCCGCCCCGACGCGAAGGGCCACCTTTGGGAGGACCACCCATGCCTTGTTGTGTTTTGGCCATCGGACCGGAATTAAAATTCCACACCATACCAACCATCCAATATCTGCCAAGGGTTTGAAAATAACGTTCAGTATTGTAATTGGCAGTTGTGGTTCGTTCATATCCTTTGTTCTGGTTTAAAATATCATTCATACTGGCTCTCCATTCCAGTGTCTTGTTCTTCAACATTTTGAACGCGACAAAACCATTCCAGATCAGTCGGTCGAAACTATTAGCATAAGGTCCTACCGGAGGATTATACAAGTAATCGGCATCCGTTCCGATTTCAATATTTTTTGGCAAATAGAAATTCATGGATGCAGATGGTGCAAAGGAAAAGAATTTGATATTTCTTGATGTCTGAAGATTATTTTGCGTATTGGTATAAATGGTTCCAAGATCAAGGCTCAGAAACATCTTGTCTTCCTTTGAATAACTTAGTCCCGGGGTCAGTGTTACACTAAATGAATTTGAACTTCCTTCCATGCTGTTGATGATAGTTGGTGTATGAGCGTAGCTGCCGCTAATGTTTAACTTTCCATCAATCGGTGTCTTTGGTATCTTCGTATTGATTCCTCCCCAGAGACTGGCATTGTAACCTCCGTTCAAATTAACATAGGTATTGATTGTCCGGCCTAATTGATCAAGTGTTCGGTTGGTAGCTATATTATTAAAATTGTTGGTAAACATGATGCCTGTATACAAGCTTCGGCTCGACAGTACCTTATAACTGAAGTAATTGATATTGATATTCTGATTGTAACCCATTTTCAAATTAGGGTTACCGATAATGATATTCAAAGGATTCGAATTGTCTTGCACTGGTTGAATCTGGCTGATGTTCGGCTGTTTGGTCGAACCGCTATAACTTAATGTAAACCTCCTGAACTGGTCGAATTTATAATTGAACCTGAGCGTCGGAAACAGATTGACACGATTATAATCATAGCTGCGGTTTCTCACCAGGTCCATTTGCTTGAACATCGAATAGCGTGCTTTGCTTCCCAGTGTCACATTATATTTCTTCTCGTTGTATTTAAATTCAAGTCCGGCAGTCTGACTGAAAATATCAGATGTAAAATCGCTGCTTAATGAATCTACTCTGTCGGTATAATCAGCTGAGCCAGTTGGTTTCACCATGGTTGATTTTATTGAATGACTGTTATCAGAAGAAAGGCCATAGGATAGTTTCAAAAGAATTTTCTTTGATAATGGTTCAGTATAGCTTAAGTCAGCAGCGAGGACATTTGCCAACAGTTCATCTTTCTTTTTCTGATCAACTGCTTCCTGTACAGGCGTACCGCTCACCACATATCCATTTTCTCCTTCTATGGTGCCGTCTGCATGATTCTTATTATAATTGAAAGAAGCATTAAACGAAATTGTCCTACCAGTCTTTTTCAATTTTTTGTTCACTGTTACCTGATTATTGACCCTGGATGTTACAGATTGGTCATTCTTGTTTGTCATGCGACTACTGATCGGAACCTCATTGTAAGTCGTATTCAGTGTTTTACTGTAATTATTCCCATCGATAAAACCTAGACGGCCCGACATATTATAAATAATGGACAGAGTACTATCAACCGTGAAATCATATTTTCCTGTCAGTCGATGTGTGTTTCGGCTGCTGAATGAATTTGATGTATCTAAGGACTGGTAATTTCTTCCTGGGAATAAATTCTCCGTAATAGAATTTTCGCTTTTGCCTCTGTTGATACGCCCAAAGGAATAGTTGGTATTCAAATGTTCTTTATTCTCGTTCCATTTATCGGCATAGTGTACACCGCCAACCCATGCTTTGGTAAGTCCTTCCGGTATACCATTTCCAAAGTTTCCGCCATCATCCTCATTATCATAAGCATTCCAAATGAAACCGCCATCCTCATCCATCATCATATTACCTCCGTCACCTGTGTATTTATTTTTATCATCCCAACCCAAACCGGTTTTGCCGTTGCTGCTCATTAGGCCATATAGACTCATCTGCCGTTTATTCTTGAAGGAATTGACCATCGCCTGATTCTGCCACCGATCCTTCCAGCCTGCACCTAACTCAACCTTTCCAAATTGTCCTTTGTTCATGTTGTCTTTCAATTTTAAGTTGATCGTCTTCTCTTCTTGTCCGTCATCAAAACCAGTGAAAGCCGCCTGATCGCTTTTCTTATCAAAGACCTGAACCTTGTCTACCACTTTTGATTGGATATTTTGGGTCGCCACTGTCGGATCGTCACCAAAAAATTCTTCACCATCGACCAACACTTTCTGCACTTTCTCACCCTGAGCCGTTATCTCACCTTTCTTGTTGACCTGAATACCAGGTAAGACCTTCAACAAATCTTCGACCATGGCACCTTGTCTTACTTTAAAACTGTCGACCAGGTATTCAAGGGTATCCCCTTTTATTTTAATACCTGCTGTGTTTTTAATGATGACTTCGCGCAAAACCTGTCCTCGTTGAATCATATTATAATCTCCTAGCTCCTTCACTGCATCTTTTTCTGTAAGGATTACCTCGTCTACAAAATCGATATAGTTATTATGTGCAATAAGCAGGATGAACGTATCGGCCTTCAGACCGCTAATCGAGAAACGTCCTTGCTGGTTTGAACGTGTATGCTTGACCAGGATCGAATCACTCTTTCTGATGACAGAAACCGTTGCAAACACGATTGATTTTACATTCGTTGAATCATACACTCGTCCTGCAAACCCCTTTGTTTGAGAATATGCAGTACCTGAAATCATCAATATGGAGAATAAGAATAGAAATATTTTTTTCATAATAATAATTAGTGGCTAAAGATAGCCTTAACAGTCGTTTTAAATTCCGCTTAATTACAAGAATGCCATAAAAATGAGTTAAACGGCTGAATGTTAGGATGAATTTTATGCCTCACAGAAAACTCATTACATTTGTCGGAATATGCCGGGAATCAATATCAATGACAGCCTTAATTTTATGTCCAAACTGACATTCAGGCGATGCTGGAACGGTGTAAAGGTCCTAAGTAGTTTCTATCTCACCCGATGGCTTAGCAAACCTCTTCAATGGGGGCTTCCTTTTTCAATTTCCTTTGAACCCACGACATCCTGTAACTTGAGATGCCCAGAATGTCCCAGCGGAATGAGGGCATTCACCCGACCGACCGGTATGCTTGAGAAAAATTTCTTCACAGAGACCATCGAGGAATTGCACAAGGAGATGCTATACCTTATTTTTTACTTTCAAGGAGAGCCTTATCTGAATCCTGATTTTCTGGATATGGTACGATTTGCTTCTTCTAAAAAAATTTACACCGCTACCAGCACCAATGCTCACTATCTGAATGATGAAAATGCAAGACGAACTGTAGAGAGTGGACTCGACAGACTGATCATCTCCATTGACGGCACTACTCAGGATGTATATGAACAATATCGCATTGGTGGGAATTTAGAAAAGGTGCTGGAAGGAACCAGAAATATCGTGAAATGGAAAAAAGAATTGAAATCGAAAACGCCCTATATCTTTTTTCAGTTTCTGGTTGTAAAGCCTAATGAACATCAGATCGATGATGTGAAACGTCTTGCCAAAGAAATCGGCGTGGATGATGTTCGATTTAAAACCGCCCAAATCTACGACTATAAGAATGGCAATCCATTGATACCAGACATCGATAAATTCAGTCGTTATAAAAGACAAGCCGACGGCACATACTCCATTAAAAATTCACTTGAGAATCAATGCTGGAAACTATGGCATGCCTGCGTGATTACCTGGGACGGACTGGTTGTTCCTTGTTGTTTCGATAAAGATGCAGATTACAAGCTTGGCGATTTGAAAAGCAAGAGTCTCCGTACCATTTGGCATGATAAGGAGTACCGCGCCTTCCGGCAAAAACTGATCCTTGGCCGTAAGAATATCGACATCTGCGCTAATTGTAGTGAAGGCACCAAGGTCTGGAGCGAATAGTCCTGCTGCGAACCCATTGATAGCTTGATTGCCAATGGATAGACCTTAACTTTTAACTTTATTTATTGAAACTAAACCTTACTTTTACCCCTTAATTTTTCAACATGCATATTCCTTTTTTCAATAAAAAAGAACAAGACGCGAACATACCAAAAAAGAAAAAATCAATCGGCCGCGAATGGTTGGATGCCGCGATATTTGCCATCGTAGCTGCTACCATTATCCGGACTTTTTTTATTGAAGCGTATACCATCCCTACGCCTTCGATGGAAAAGTCATTGCTGGTGAATGATTATCTGTTCGTGAGCAAAATGCATTACGGAGCCCGTATGCCAATGACGCCGCTGGCCGTACCTTTTGTGCACAACACCCTTCCCTTCTCAAATATCAAATCATATAGCGAAGCCATCAAAGCATCCTACAAGCGCTTCTGGGGATTTTCTGAAATAGACCGCTATGACGATGTTGTTTTTAATTTTCCCGAAGGAGACACCTTACTTGCGGAAATGCCTGAAGCAGATTATTATTCACTGAAATATGCCTATGGCGAAGAAAATATCAAACGGGAATATACAGTTCTTTCAAGACCTGTGGACAAAACCGATAATTATATCAAACGCTGCGTGGCTATATCTGGCGATGTTCTTGAAGTTAAAAAAGGCATCCTGTATATCAACAATGCCCCTGCAACACCGTTTAAGCACCTTCAGAAAAGCTATTATGTACGCACAAAAAATAACCTTGGCTTTAATGAAGATGAATTGAAAGATATGGATGTGGAAATCATGGAAAACATACACAATTCATTCATAGAATATATTTTTAACGGTACCGAAGAGAATATGGCCAAAGTAAAAGCGTTGCCTAATGTCGATAGCATCGGACCCTATATCACGCCGGCAAATGTTGTTTCAGGACGTGGAGAGAACGTTTGCTTCCCGAGAGATACAGTTCATTTCAAATGGAATGTAGATAATTATGGTCCATTGACCATCCCTAAGAAAGGCGTAACAGTAACCCTCACACCTCAGAATATCGCATTATATAGCCGCCTGATATCCATGTATGAAAACCATTCATTGGCAACTAATGCAGATGGAACTTTCACCATCGACGGTAAAAAAACTAACTCATATACCTTTGGTATGAATTATTACTGGATGATGGGAGACAATCGTCACAATTCACTTGATTCACGTTATTGGGGCTTTGTTCCTGAAGATCATGTGGTGGGTAAAGCCTGGTTTATCTGGATGAGTTACGGGAAAGACGGCATTCGATGGAAACGATTGTTCCGCAGTGTCAGGGCGCTTGAAAAATAATTTTATCTTCAATAATTCCATATTGGTCTCTTATTGATTCGCAGAGTGTTCCGGAAGGTTTACTTTTAATCTGCTGCCCTTGTCGACTGGCATGGTCATTGTTGAAAGAAAATATCCTAAACACTACTCGATATGAAAAGACAGATTGTATTTATTTGCTTCATGTTCCTCTGCCTAAACATTACAAAGGCACAGACGACCAGTGAGTTTTTTGGTAATGCTATGAAGTATAAAGCTAAAGAAAATTATACCGAAGCCGCCAGACTCCTATCAAAAGCGTTAGCACTTGATCCTGATAATATCGACTTCAAAAAAGAAATGGCTGATGTGCAGTACAACAAAAGGAGCTATTATGAAGCAATTCCTCTTTACGAAGAGATCCTGACTGCTGACCAAGACAATATCACTTACCTGGCAAGATTATCAGAAATGTATAGTATGAGTCCGAAGAAGATGAAAAGTGTCGAGTATGCGGAAAGAGCTCTCAAACTCAAACCAAAAGACGGTGAAATAAACAAGATGCTGGCCCGTTCATTTCTTGAAGTCCAACATTATACCCGCGCTATCAAACTCTATCAGGATGCTGAAAAATCTTTACCTGAAGATAAGGATATTCCGTTCAAGATCGCTTACTGCTATTCGCAGATTGCCGACTATCCGAACGCTATGATATACTACAACCGTTCATTGGAACTCGATCCGGATAATGCCACTAAATTGTACGAAGCTGCCAATAACGCCAGTGATGCCGGTAATTATAAACACGCCCTTGAACTTTATCAATCAGCAGAGGATAAAGGCTATTTCAAAACGACAGCCTTTTATGCCAATTGGGCCAATGCCTGTATCGAGCTGAAAGATTTTAATGCAGCCTTGTTTTATTATTCCAAAGCTAAAGAGTTTGCCCCCTATGATCGTCAGATCAATTTCTCTATAGCCGATGTCTATTCGCAAAAAGGCGATTATACAAAATGCCGCGAAATACTCGATCAAATGTTAGAATTGAATCCGAACGATGCCGAAGTAATCTATACCATAGGTATGAGTTATTATAAAGCAGGCAAAACCGGTAAGGCTGAATCATATTTCAGCAAGGCTTTCGAACTTGATCCTTCTCTCAGAAGCCTGCGAGTCGCCAAATCAAGTTTCTAATTCTGCTTATTCCCGATCCAGTGTAAATCCAAAGCTCGTGCCTACATCCAGTTTGCTGCGGCAGGTCACTGAATGATTGTGTGCTTCTACAATATGTTTGACGATAGCCAATCCAAGTCCAGTACCACCTGCATTTCGTGAACGCGCTGAATCGGTTCGGTAGAATCGTTCAAACACACGAGGTATCTGCGCTTCGTTGATACCGATTCCATCATCGGTTATTTCGATAAAAACTTGTTTAGCATCTACCACATAGACACCCGCATTGGTTTCACCATTCTCTTTGCCATAGTTGATGGAGTTCTCAATCAGGTTTACTAATACCTGCTTGATCTTTAGCATATCGGCAAACACTTCGATATCCTGCTCACAACCTTTCTTGATAACGAATTTTATTTTTTTGCTCATGGCCTTTTGCGATAATTCTTCATATACATCTTTGATCAGATCCTGAATGACGAAGGCTGTTTTATTGATCGGCAATTGATTGGATTCAATCTTAGATATTTCATCCAGATCGGTAACTAGGTCCGATAAGCGATCGATACTTTTTCCGGCCTTTTGTAGAAAGGTGATGTTCACATTATCATCATGAATGGCTCCGTTCAATAAGGTATCGATATACCCTTGTGCTGCAAAGATCGGTGTCTTCAATTCATGGGCCAGATTCATTAAAAATTCCCTTCTGAATTGTTCATTATTTTGCAAGCGTTCAATTTCCACCTTACGTTCTTCGGCCCATTTTGTGACTTCATCTCTTACTTCTTCAATTGTCTTTTGCGGTAGCAGTTCATTGGCAAAATACTCCTCCCGCTTGGTGGCCTTAGTTTGTGAAATGAATTTATAGATAAGCTTAATCTTACGATAGATAAATCGTTCGATGACATAATAAATCAGCAGATAAGATACGATTCCCACAACAGCAAACGTAATCAGTATGTCTTGCCAATCGCGGGTGAAAAAAAACAAGAACAAAGCCACCAACAACGTGATGATGAGGGAAATGAAAAAAGCCAATCTGGCAGGGGAGAGATTTTTACTGTTGAACATGCAGTAAATTTAAGACCATAATCCTATGATTCGTTCAGGAAATTTGATGATTGCTTATCAGGCTTCAAACTTATAACCAACACCTTTGATAGTTTGGATATAATCGACATTGAGCTTCTGTCGAATTTTACGTACATGCACATCGATCGTGCGGTCGCCGACGATCACTTCATTGCCCCAGACTGTGTTTAATATTTCGTTCCGTAAAAAAACCCTGCCCGGCTTGGATGCTAATAAGGCAAATAATTCAAACTCTTTGCGCGGAAGTTTCACTTCATCACCTTTGAAAATGACCATGAACTTCTCACGATTGATCTCAAGGTCTTTGAACATCAATACGGTGGAGTCTCCTTTGGATATCCTGCGGAAGGCCGAGTGTACCCTTGACATGAGCAATTTAGGTTTGATAGGCTTGGAAATATAATCGTCCGCGCCAGCTTCCAGTCCTCTGATCTCAGAAGCTTCATCGGCAAGGGCCGTCAGAAAAATCACGATGGTTTCATCAAACTCAGGCTTGGAACGAAGTTCGATGCAGGTCTGAATACCATCTTTGTGCGGCATCATGATATCAAGGAGAATGAGACCCGGTTTAAATTTGGCAGCTGTTTCCAAGGCGTCTACCCCGTTGAATGCGGTTTGTACTTCATAACCATTGGCTTCGAGATTGTACTTGATAATCTGCACGATATCCTGTTCATCATCTACAACCAGTACTTTACCTAACTTCTTTTCCATAAAGGATTTTTACAAAAGTACTGAAGAAGCAGCCCACTGTCCTTTATTTCAGGATTATGTTATTGTTAAGGAATAACCGGTTTCTTTAGATCATTAAAAAAGCCACAGATTCTCAATCTATCGGTCATGGAAATATCCGATTAACTGTGTTTCTGTGGCCCTTATTTTTCAAATCGAAAAGGCAATTCCTTTGCTGTTTATCAGTAGTTCTGAAACTGGAACATACTCTTCAGCAGTTCTATCATGGCGTGTAACAGTAATTGTAACATGGTGTTTCTTATTTGTTTGATGAACGTTTGGCTTCGTCTATTTTTTGCTGGGCTTCACGCTTTGACTGCTCCAGTGTACGTTGCGCTTCGTCAATCTTTTGCTTCGCTTCACGTTGCGCTTCTTCCAGATTGCGTTGTGCTTCACGGGTCGATTGATCAAGGTCTCTTTTGGCTTCATCGATCTGTTGTTGTGCGTCCCGCTGTGCTTCATTCAGCATCTGTTTGGCTTCCTTCTTCTGATCCTGAAGGGCATCATCGATAGTGATGGTGCGGTCATTGATACGGATGGTGCTCTTCTCAAGATCCTTGCCAGCGGTGATGACATCATCGTCCTCGGTTTCATTCGATGAATCAGCATGATATTCGAAGCCCTTGTGATTAGTACGGATACTATAACTGAGTTGCCTTTTCATCTTTTCAGAAATGATGAGGGTCTTGTTTCTCGGTACATAAATCGTGACTTTCACATTTTGGAAATGATACGGTATCTTATTGCTCACACTTAACATGGATGGAAGATACAAGGTATTGCCGACCAGCCGTGTTTCATACTCAACAGATGTGGCATGGTCACCGGCTTCTTCCCTGTTATGACCAAAAGCCGACTTCTCGATTTCGATGCTGAAGGTGGTATCGTCCGACTTCTTATATTTCAATCGCACCGCTTTGATCTTGTTTTCAGTGGAGCCCTTTTCGAGTATACGGTCAAACTGATTCAGTTCAAAGACCACATTTTCACTATAGGTCGAATCGGGTGTCATCGGTTGAACAAATAAGGTATCGGATGAGATGGAAATGGTTTGTGTCACAGGCTTTGACACATAGGTATTATTCTCTTTCACCAGATTGGCAATCAGGAAGACCACCGATGCCCAACCCAGGATATTCAAACCGGCAAAGATGATACGCAACGGTTTACTAGGTTTGTTGTATCCTGCGATTTTGCGGATCAGCCAGATGATGATGCCAAGCAAAGGTAGAAGTACAAAGAAGAGGATGGTAAATAAAGCCAGTGTCTTGTTGACAGACGTGAACAATACGATGTCGGCCAGATTGTATGAAAAAACAGAGCCGATGAGGATGCTGATGGCGATCGGTATCATGAACATCAGGAAAAGAGCAATGAGGATGTAGGCAATGACTTTAAGAAATTTGCTGAGGCCTGAATGGCTTTTTTGTGACACTAAATTCATAGAAGTTGAGTTTTGAATGGTGGATATATTGATTGGTTCGCCTTTAAGCAACATATAGTCAGTCGATGATTTGGCCATCGGTACGATGACCCACAAAATCATATAGGCGATGAAAGTGAGTCCATAAAACGAACTGCCTAAGAAATGAATACCTCGACCTCCGAAATGTGCGTTGTTCGTCATGATGCCGAGCAGAAAAGGCGCGATGAAGATGAGACGCACCACCCAGGTTTCGGCATTGAAAAACTGTGCGATACCGCTGCACACGCCCCCCAGTATTTTATCTTTAGGATTGCGGAACAGCTTACGATGGATATTGGTTTTGATATAAGCAGGTTCCAATAACACCCATAGAACGATATAGGCAACAATACCGACATTGAAGGAGAATAAAGTGGCTATATTGAAGATAGTAAACAACACAAACATCAAACGCACTGCAATCGGGTCGATTGAAAAATAGTGGGCGATACCGCTACAAACCCCTGCAATCACTTTCTCCTTTTTATTCTTATTACGATACAGTTTCTTCTTCTCGGTCGCGTCTTGTTTGGGTGCCTCGGTGGTGGTTTCCGCTTTTTCAGGATCCAGATCAGAAGGTTTACCGATGGTGTCAATCAGTTCATTGATGTCATCCATTGTTACGTCAAGGGTGGTGGTGGTATTTTTCTGTTCCAGTATCTCTGCCATTCGGTATTGCAGATCGGCAAAGGTTTCTTCACCACCTTCTTCTTTGAGGAAGAAGGCTTTGAGTTCGTTTTCATATTGTTGAAACGCATTATAGGCATTCTCTTCGATGGAGATATTTCGGCCCTGATAGTTTATTTGAATTATTTTTTCCATGATACTTACTATTATACGTGATTAGTTTTGTTTGGTGATTTTGTTGACGGCCTGACTGATTTCGTTCCAGGTACTTTCAAGTGTTTTGTAAAACTCTTTACCGGTGTCGGTCATAGTGAAATATTTTCGTGGTGGCCCGCCTGTGCTTTCTACCCAACGGTAATCGAGATAACCGGCATTTTTAAGACGGGTCAGAAGGGGGTATAGCGTTCCTTCCAATACCTGCATCCCCGATTCTTTCAATTCGGAGGTGATATCGCTTGGATAGGCTTCGCCACGTTGTATGATCGATAAGATCGCAAACTCCAGCACACCCTTCTTCATCTGGCTTTGGATATTATCGGTATTGATACTTGTTGACATGATTTCTTAATTAGGATACAAACCTAGGGCATTATTCAGTATTATGTATTACATAGTACTGTTTTTAACAAACTATTAGTTAGTGATTGGTAATGGGTCAGCTACTGTTGTAGTGCTCCTGTCAACCTAAGATTCAGGTTTAACGGGCATTTCAGATATGACAAGTATCAAAACACCCGGGTAAGATGCCATTTTGCGCCTGCATCAGGTTCTTTCAAAAAAGCAAGAAATTCTTGTTTGACTGTCAATCGTCATTGCACGACTGTAATTCGTCATTGCATGGATGTAATTCGTCATTACACGCCTGAGAGATGTCATTGCAAGGGTGTAAAACGTCGTTGCAGGCCTGAGAGATGTCGTTGCACGACTGTAATTCGTCATTGCAAGCCTGCACGCTGTCATTGTGTCCTTGTCATTCGTCGTTGCATGACTGCACGCTGTCATTGTGTCTGTGTAGATGATCGTTGCGAAAATGTAACTGTGAACAGTAGAGAATGTCAAGCATCTTACATTAATGGAGGCGTTCCTTGAACGGCCTGAAATCAAAAAGGGCCCTCAGATTGAGAGCCCCCTTTTTTAATTATCACCAAAAACTATTTTGTTTCTTCTACGATTTCTGCGTCTTGTACATCATCAGTATTGTTGTGGTCGGCTGAAGCATGTGCCTGTGCGCCGTCTCCACCCTGACCAGGTTGCTCGTTCATCGCTTTGTACAACTCTTCACTAGCAGCCTGCCATGCAGCATTCAGTGCTTCCAGACTTGCATCGATACCGGCCAGGTCTTTAGCACCATGAGCGGTTTTCAATTTCGCCAGCGCTTCTTCAATCACCGTTTTCTTATCGGCAGGAATCTTATCGCCATAATCTTTCAATTGCTTTTCGCTGTTGAATATCTGACTATCGGCCATATTGATTTTCTCGATTTCTTCACGAAGTTTCTTATCTGATTCCTCATTCATCTTCGCATCGTTTTTCATCTTTTCGATTTCTTCTTTGCTCAGACCACTACCAGCTTCGATACGGATATTTTGTTTCTTGCCTGTACCTTTATCAGAAGCGCTTACCTGTATGATACCGTTGGCATCGATATCAAAGGTCACTTCGATTTGCGGAACACCACGTGGTGCCGGTGGAATACCATCGAGGATGAAACGGCCCAGATTCTTATTATCTTTTGCCATAGGGCGTTCGCCTTGTAATACATTGATCTCCACACTTGGCTGATTTTCAGCAGCGGTTGAGAAGGTCTCTGATTTCTTCATTGGGATCGTCGTATTGCTTTCAATCAGTTTGGTAAACACACCCCCTAAGGTTTCGATACCTAATGATAAAGGCGTTACATCCAATAACAACACATCTTTCACTTCACCACTCAATACACCGCCCTGGATAGAGGCTCCGATGGCCACCACTTCATCAGGGTTTACGCTACGGTTAGGTTTCTTACCGAAGAATTTTTCTACCACTTCCTGAATCTTAGGGATACGTGTACTACCACCAACGAGGATTACTTCATCCAGGTCTTTGGCTTCAATACCGGCATCTTTTAAGGCTTTGCGGCATGGTTCCAACGTACGCTCAACCAATGAATCTACCAATTGCTCAAATTTCGCACGAGTCAATTTCTTTACCAAGTGTTTAGGTACGTTATCAATCGCTGTGATATAAGGCAAGTTGATTTCTGTTTCTGTCGCAGATGACAATTCAACCTTGGCTTTTTCAGCAGCCTCTTTCAAACGCTGCCAGCTCATAGGATCTTTGCGCAAGTCTATATTTTCTTCAGCTTTGAATTCGTTGGCTAACCAATCCATCACACATTTATCGAAGTCATCACCACCAAGATGAGTATCACCATTGGTTGATTTCACTTCAAATACACCATCGCCCAATTCAAGTACCGATACGTCAAACGTACCACCACCTAAGTCGAAGACCACGATCTTGCTGTCATTATGTTTTTTGTCCATTCCATACGCCAAGGCGGCAGCGGTAGGTTCGTTGATGATACGCTTTACAGTCAATCCTGCAATCTCGCCGGCTTCTTTGGTTGCCTGACGTTGTGCATCATTAAAGTAAGCAGGCACGGTGATAACCGCTTCCGTCACTTCTTGACCTAAGAAATCTTCTGCAGTCTTCTTCATTTTCTGAAGCACCATCGCTGAAATTTCCTGTGGTGTATATAAACGACCATCGATATCCACACGAGGGGTGTTGTTATCTCCTTTTACAATCTTATAGGAGCTTTGTTCGATTTCACCAGCCACCTCATCAAAGCGGCGACCCATAAAACGTTTGATACTCATGACGGTGTTCACAGGGTTTGTGATAGCCTGACGTTTGGCAGGATCACCAATTTTGCGTTCTCCGTTTTTCAAAAATCCAACTACCGAGGGGGTGGTTCGTTTTCCTTCGTCATTAGCAATTACGACAGGTTCGTTTCCTTCCATTACACTCACACATGAGTTGGTGGTTCCTAAGTCAATTCCGATTATTTTTCCCATTTTATTTGTTTTTATATTGTTTCAAGTCTTGATACTCAATGATTATGCCAAGGCTCTTTTCTTGAATTTTAGTGGTAAGACTGTCAGATTTATAGAACTTTTGACACAAAAGCGTGACGTTTTGATGATTCCCCTATAGAAATACTTGGATTTTGGCATGATGTCCTCATCAGTAACCTGACTTATCAATAGATAAATTCTTGAACCGGCTTGTCATTGAATTCGACCTAAAACCATACATTTGAGACTCAAATTCAAATCATGACAAATCAAACCGGCACTAAGGACAATCCTTGGATACTTAAAACTCCGCCCCTTTCATCGGACTTTACTATGTACAAGGATGTAAAAGATGGCAAAGACATATTAGTATGTACTGTTGGCAAAACCATACTTCATTATGATTATCGCTGTCTGAATGACCTTCATGCGATGCTGAAAACACATGGCGACTGGATGGAACTTGGAAGTGCCGATGAACAAAAGCCTGCCAAAGAAGGAACAGTCGAAGCCTGGGCACGATCGGAAAGCAACCCGGTCGGTGGCTGGTATGGATTGAAAAAAGGATTCCGCGGTCGATTTGGCATGTATATTCCGCCTTTGATGGAAATGCTGGGTCTGGCTGAAGTAACACACGATGCCAGAGGAAATAAAATGAAGGCCAAATAAATCGACGAAGCTGAGTTATCAGATCAATCAACAAGCACAACTTGAACCCTACGCAAACCCGATTGATGAGCATCATGAGCGACATCTCAGAACGCTGCTATTATGCCGGATGGATGCAGCATCTGGAATATCATTTGTGGTATGCCGTCTTGCATGGCCCCATGCGTTATGGGCAGGACCATATTACGCAGGAGGATATTACTGAATTGAAAGAACTTGCCAATTCCTGCCAATCGTGGATAATTTTTGAAGAAGAAGAAAGAGCTATTGATCTTGATCAGTGGATTGATGTTTATGCAAAAGCCTTATTGAATCATACTGATATCTTTTCATGATGGTAAGGAACGTTTCTTGAATTGATGTATGAAACTTAATTGTTTACTTCTGCACATTCAACTGAAAGGCCGCCGTTATGATAAACTCGTACAGATGATATTGTATATCCTTGTATTGTTGATAATCATACTCGTAATGTACAGGCGATCTGAAAAGAGGCATAGGATAATAACGCACGGCGAATGTGAAGGATACATTGCGTGTATCTTGTCTGAAACTACTATTGATAAACTTATTACCCAGTTCCAGAAAGGGATGAATGGGCTGCGACTTGAAGATAGTGTCGCTTGAGTAGTTGATAGTATTATTGCCGTTTTTGCTATAGATGTTATAATGGGTATGACCTCCGATACCCAATCCGAGATAAGGCAGATGAGTCAAGAATTCACGTTCGAACTTGAACCCGGCACGAACCCGTAGCCAGAACTCAGCCATTTCTATACCTGTCTTTTGACCATTGTCATATTCATAAAAAGGAATACGACGAAAGCTGAAACCCACACCGGCCCCACCCCAGAATACATTATCATTATGCTTATTATAATCAATCGACGTAGTGGGCAGGAAGATGGCGGCAAAATTTTTGCTTCCCTGAATATCTGATTTGCACCACGTATTGGCAATCCCTAAGGTAAAACTGACACTGTGAGTGACCTGCGAATTAGCACCCAGTGAAAACAGCAATAAAAGAAATGACAAAGCGTATCTGAACATAGCTGTGAAACGTAAAAACGAATGTAAAAGTATGAAACAGGCCGTAAAGAATGCCTTTATAATTTGTAGCCGCTTTTATTTCAGTCCTCATGATTCGGTATTACTTTAGCGTCAAATTTTTCAGATATGAAGCATGCGTATATTTTCCCGGGTCAGGGATCTCAGTTTACCGGAATGGGCAAAGAACTTTATGACAGTAACCAACAGGCCAAAGCCTTGTTTGAACATGCCAATGACATCCTCGGATTCAGAATTTCGGATACAATGTTTACTGGCACCGCAGAAGATCTGAAACAGACCAATGTGACACAGCCCGCCATCTTTCTGCACTCGGTCATCTTATATAAAATCACTAATGGCTTGAAGCCTGATATGGTAGCCGGACATTCATTGGGTGAATTCTCTGCCTTGGTAGCGAATAATACTCTCACCTTTGAAGATGCCTTGCGTCTTGTATCGATGAGGGCCAATGCGATGCAAAAAGCCTGTGAGTTGAATCCATCCACCATGGCTGCCATCCTTAATCTGGATGATGCGAAAGTCGAAGAAATCTGCGCCTCAATCACTGATGAAGTAGTGGTGGCAGCGAATTATAATTGTCCGGGCCAATTGGTGATCTCTGGCAGCATCAAAGGCATAGAGATTGCCTGTGAAAAGATGAAGGAGGCAGGTGCCAAACGGGCCTTGGTGCTTCCGGTTGGTGGCGCTTTCCATTCGCCGTTGATGGAACCGGCCAGACAGGAATTACAGGCTGCGATTGAAAAGACTCTTTTCTCGGTGCCAACTTGTCCGGTATATCAAAACGTCACGGCAAAGGCTGTTTCCAATCCGGATGAAATCAAGCAGAATCTGATTGCTCAATTGACAGCCCCTGTTCGTTGGACGCAAAGCATCTTGCAGATGCACGAAGACGGTGCCACTGAATTTACGGAATGCGGACCCGGCAATGTGCTTCAGGGTCTTGTAAAAAAAATCATCAAAGACGCAGTGACTTCCGCGATATAGAAATTAAAGGACTACCTTACCGTAAAATCATCCTTCCATGAATAAACAAGTCAGGCAACTCTTGATTGCCGCAGTAGTCATTTTTTGTGTTTCAGGAGCAGGCACCCTGATAGGCGCCTTAGCCAAATTACAGCATTGGTCCTGGGCCGGACCAGCATTAATCATGGCCATATCAATACAGGCAGTAAGTTATATACTGGGTGTTATCGCATTGATCCTGTATCTCAGAAAAAAATAATCCTGTCAATGATATAGGCCAGTTGAAAAACACTCAATCTTTGATTCATCAATATGTTCAGAGCCATAGTTGGATGCTAAGATGCATGGCAATCTAAATATCGCCTTTATAACTTGGCACTTCTTTCCCCGTAATATCTCGACAACGAATTGTTCAACCTAGTTCTATCATCCTGTCAGACTCCGAGGCTTGTCGTATTTCTCATCACGACGGAAGATACTAAGAATGAAATTATTCTTTCATCCGCAACGCCCGACAGTTTGATTGAAGATACGAGACTTTAGGTTTATTGAGACGCCGCAGGAAAGAAGGGTGAAACGCCAACAACAATTGCAAGCTGAGCTAGTAAGAATTCATTAATCAACCTTAATCAAGTAATTATAATAAACACTTCTAAAAAACAGGCGGACTGTTAGCCCGCCTGTTTCCAAAACTATCTTTCTACTACCAACTTCTTGACATACTTCCCATCAATACGAACAATATAAATACCGGGCGATAAATTCATTGTACTTATCTCTAAGTTATTTGTTCCCTTCGTCTTCTTTTCATAAACCAACTCCGAGACAAGTGTATAAATTTTAACATCACTAAAATTACCACCACTTTGAATCGTAAATCTATCATTTGTAGGGTTAGGATATAACCCAATATCATTCTCAATTTCATATTCACTTATTCCTGTCAAGGTATCACAAGCACTTCCCCATACAGGAGGCATTGAATAGTTCGGCACATTGAAATTAAAGCAATTTGCGATACTAGGGATGGTAATTGCGTTCTGATGAACATCGCATCCTACCCCTGCGACATTAGGATGATTAATATAATGAAGTTTATTTACAAATGTGCCAAGGTAAATTCGACCATCACTACCTGGCTCCATATAATGAAATACAAATTGTCTTTGCATATTAAGTCCCACATAAAAAGGATCTATATTGGTAGAATCAAAAACTGCCACATTGGTTGATAAATGAGTAACCAAATCATACTGAAAAATGCTGTCAGCATTACTCCAGTACAACATCTTATTATCAGGAGAAAAACAGATTGCAAACTGATCTAAAAATGTATCTACCCTAAATATTGGATATTGTATGGGATTCGATAATAATCCAGTACAACGATCAAAGTCATATATACTAAAGAAGGTAGTATCATGTTCATAAGTACCGTTTCCAGCAATCATAGCAAATTTATCTCCTTTAGGGCTAAATTCAGCTTGCCATGAATCTCCCATAATGAATGGTAGTCCTATTGTTTGAAGGGGAAAATTTTGTATTCCATTCTTTGTAAATAAAAATCTATAAAACCCATTCCCATCCATATTCTTAATTACAAGCCACCAATCCCTGCCGTTGCCATGCCTTACAGCTTTTAGAAAACCTTTAGTTAAATAATTAGTTGAAAATAGCAAGTTCCCTTTACTAATGACTGTGCCTTTACCATTATTCGCATTCGCATTCACTACCGAATAATAAATATATTGCCCAAAATTAACACAAGGGGTATCGTTCGTAACTGAGAAAACATAATATATCGAATCATTGTCAGGTTGAGGTAAAATAAGAACGCCGTCAAAAAGGCAATCAGGGTAAATAGGTGTGATACTGTCACCATTTTGCATTAGTGAGAACGTCTTATCATATATATCGCCTCCATTACTATAAAAAAGCAAATTCCCACTTGTGTCATTGATAAACGATCTGCTTGCGTATTGGTAATTGCTTTGTATCGGCGATGAATCAATAAGAGGTAATTGTGTGCTACTTGCATTTGTAAAATCTACAATATTCAGCTTAGGATCAGTACTAAAATACCATTTATTATTTCGCATCACATCTTTATTCCATTGACAATATGAACTGGTGCTGACTAATAGTATCAGCGCAGTTAAAAGTATCCCCCCTCGCTGGCACATCGTTGCAACCTGTGCCCCTTCACGTTTATTCATCATTGCGAAATTTATTAGATATCAATCATTGTGAAATATGACATCTTCCCATACTACTACTAAATCGTTCATTAGTATTCATACTGTTTTATCTTAACCCATAAAGATAGTAAACATTTTCCCGTACTTTCCAAACATTAACAATTGCCCCTTTTACGAACATTAATAGTCAATCTTTCTTCAACAAAAATATTTTTGCAATTTAAAAGATGTTTTTATTTTTACAATCTCGTACAATTTTAAAACAAACCAAACTATGACAGACAATCAAATCAACAGCCTTAATATGGCTAACACAGTCACCGCCTTCTTAGACAAAAACAACAGCATCTTTAGCACAAACACTAAAATCAACACCTTGCTCGCTGCGATCAAAGTGACCATTCTTAGTCTTATCCAAACGGCCGCCGCACAAGGCACAAACACCACCGGTGCCACTGCCTCAAA
Source organism: uncultured Bacteroidota bacterium (assembly GCA_903875055.1). Classification (GTDB taxonomy): domain Bacteria; phylum Bacteroidota; class Bacteroidia; order Chitinophagales; family Chitinophagaceae; genus OLB11. The sequence continues at coordinate 6,822 of CAIQUX010000074.1, read as the reverse complement.
GCAACAACTAAAACAATTGGCAGCCGACAAAGCCTTGCATGTGGCAGGCGGACTTCAATCGTATTACGAAGACATCAACGATCTCACACTCGCAGGTGAATATCACTTCACCGATTCCGATTTCACGCATGGTGCCATCGCCGAAATCATTATTAAAATGCAATCCGTTCACGACAAAGCCGCATCAATCACTACAGCTACGTCCACCCCTTTGCTTCCCTTTCTGGTAACGGCCGCCGACATCAGCGACCTGCAAACCGCTATCTCTAATCTTACAAATGCAGTACCGCTTAAAAAAGTAATGCAGGCTAGCACTACGGCAGCAACAGCTATTCTTCCCGGTCAATTCGCTATCATGCGTGGCCAACTAGACAAAATGGATACCCTCATCAGTAATTATAAAATGTCACAGCCTTCCTTTGTACAAGGATATTTTAATGCCCGAAAAATAATCAATCTGGGTAAAACAATGCAAGCAAAAGAATTGCATTTAGAGCCACATCATTTTGAAGCCATCTTTGGCAAAAAATTCAAAATTGGCGACACCTTCACCGTGCGCAATCACAGCGAAGTCGCGGTCACAATCTTTTTAACCGATACGCCTAAAGTAGCACCAACCGCAAACGGTATCATCATTCAACCTCATGCCGAAGTAAAAGTGAGTATCCCTTCCGATTTCGCTGACCAATTCGCACATTGGCTAACCGTTTACAATCCAAGTGATATCGACGATGCCCATGTAACCGTTATTTTAGCGCATGGCAAATCTAAAAGTCAAGCGTCCGAAATCGGTAACGTGGCACCATAACCCTTCACTATTCGTGGTTCACACCCGCACGGCCTCACCATTAAGACAGCTAAAAGATTCATCGAGATCACTATAAACATCATCGAGCGGACTATAACACCCATCAAGATCACTATAAACCTCATGAAGCAGACTATAACATCCATCGAGATGGCTATAAACCCCATCGAGTAGACTATAAACTCCATAGAGATAACTACAATCTCCATAGAGATAACTACAATCTCCATAGAGCTAGCTCAACACATAGTCAAGACAACAAAATACAAGATCAAGACAACAAAACAGTCCATGAAGCAAGCTAAAAACAAGACCCACGACCATCCGTTATAACATAAAGACAACAAAACACTCACCTAAGCCAACTCGCAATCGAGCAAAGACCGCCTGAGAATAAAAAAAGACAACAAAACACAATACAGGATCTACTTTCAGCAGCCTTTAGATCACCTCACACCTTATCTTCAATGCCAACACATCCCACAAGGGCCAAACACCAAGATCCTCCGACACGGCACAAGCCACCAAGCCGATAAGTGCCTTAGCTAAATCACAGCATTGGTCCACCTGCACGGATCATGGCCATATCAATACAGGCAGCAAGTTATAGACTGGGCGATATCGCATTGATCATGTATCTCAGAAAAAAATGATCCTGTCTGCGATGTGACTATAAGGTGACTAGCGTTAGCGATAGTAGTGAAAAGCCTGCACCACGCGCTTTGGCGTGGGTAGACTTGCAACGGATAGCGCGCCCGAACGCCTGAAAAACAAACAGACCCTCGCGATTATCAGAATGCAGTCTTGTAGACAGCGTCCAGAAAATCTTCTTCAAAGCTATTGGTATATGAATGGCAGTGATAGATATTCTTACGGGTATTATAGGTATACTGCTCAGCCAATGGCACGTGGTGTTTAGCCACATATTCGATACCCTTGAGTATGGTTTCGATCTCCTCATCGGAATGTGTAGGATGAATCGAAAGACGTATCCATCCCGGACGCATGAAGAGCTCGCCCTTATGAAGCCGATCGATAATGGAATCGGATTGTTGTTGGTCGATATTCAGCAGATAATGACCATAGGTACCCGCGCAGGCACATCCGCCTCTGACTTGTATACCGAAATAATCATTCAGCAATTTCACACCAAGATTAAAATGAAGTCCATCGATATAGAATGAAATAGCGCCCACACGATGTGTGAGATTTCCGGCCAGGATATGAAGGTTTTCGATGTTGTTCAATCGGGCGAATACTTTTTCAATGATGGCTTCCTCGCGTTTGAGGATATTCTCGACACCCATTTCCTTTTTCAACTTAAAGCAAAGTGCCGCTTTGATGCCCTGTAGGAAAGGCGGTGTACCTCCATCCTCACGATCTTCGACATGGTCGATATACTCGTGGTATTTCCAGGGTGTGGTGAATTTCACAGTCCCGCCACCTGAATGATCAGGTATCGCATTCTGATAGAGTTTCTTATTCATCACCATGATGCCCGGTGTACCTGGTCCACCAAGAAACTTATGCGGTGAAATAAAAATGACGTCTAGTTGTGCCGCTTCATCATCGGGATGCATATCGATGTTGACATAAGGGCCAGAGCACGCGAAATCGACAAAGCAGAATCCGCCTTGCTGATGGATCATTTCAGCGATCGAATAATAAGGAGTAAAAATACCGGTGACATTGGAACAGGCACTCACAGAGGCGATTTTCAGTGGTCGCTCTTTATATTGATCAAGGAGCTCAGCAAAGTGTTTCAGATCAACATTGCCATCGGCATCCGGATGGATGATTTCGACATCGGCCAGGGTTTCAAGCCAGGAAGTATGATTGGAATGATGTTCGATATGGGTGATAAAAACGACCGGACGTCGGGCCTCTTCCAGTCGCTGAAAAGTGGTCAGGAAATGTTGGGCTTTTTCAGGAATACGCAGGCCGAGTATACGTTGCAATTTATTGATCGAATCGGTCATTCCGGAACCTGAAAAGATAAGGGCATCGTTTTCATTGGCATTCACTTCGCGTTTGATATACTGCTTTGATTCGTGATACATACGAGTCATGAGAGTACCGGTGATCGAGGTTTCGGTATGGGTATTGGCGCAAAACGGAGCGATCTTTTCACTCATCATCTTTTCGATAGGACCATAGAGTCTGCCGCTGGCGATCCAATCGGCATAGATCATGGTTTTTTCACCGGATGGAGTGGGAAATGTCTGTTGAATACCGATGATATGTTCCCTGAATTTCTTAAAGTATTGTTCTGTCATTTTCAATCTTGTCAATGAGGGCGCGAAAGTACGATTTTAGGTATTGATGAGCAAATGAAAGGGATTTGCACTTACATTTGCGTTCCTCATGAAAGAGATTTCAAACCGTTCCGCTGCCTTCCACTTTGCCATTGAACAACGATTCACGGCGGGCATGGTATTGCTTGGAACCGAGATCAAATCATTGCGTCAAGGCAAGGCGAGTTTTAATGACAGCTATTGTTTTATCGATCATGGCGAACTCCTGATCAAGAGTCTGCATATTGCCGAGTACTCTCATGGCACTTCCAATAATCATGATCCTGTGCGTGACCGTAAGCTTTTATTGACCCATAAAGAAATCCGGAAAATCGAGAACAAGACTAAAGAGAAAGGGTATACGATAGTGCCCCTGCGGATATTCCTTAGTGAGAACGGATATGCAAAGATTGAAATCGCCTTAGCAAAAGGTAAAAATACCTACGATAAACGGCATACCATCAAAGCCAAGGATGCTGACCGTGAGATGAAACGGGACATGAAGTATTGATACTATCCGTTGTTCAAATGAGAATTCAAATTCTCCATATCTGAATTCTACACGAAGAAGAATTAGATCCCTTTTTTAATGTCAAAGAAACAATAAATCTGTTTTTCCAAGTACCTATTTTGTCATTTTAGTCCTTTTTAGGGGTGAAAAAAATCCCATCCACAGTCATTTTCCCCTGCTGAATAAAAAGATTGCTCGCTGAATAAAAACCGCTTTTTTTAAAATGTAAGCCATTCTACATTTACTCTGTAAACAAGAAAAATGGACAGAGTAATTATAGGGCTGGTTTTGATCATGACGCACAATTCAATGGCTCAGGGAGTTTCATTCAGTTGGGTTAAAAGCTTTCATGGCACGAATCAGGAAGTTGGCAAGGCCGTGACGTCAGACGCACAAGGGAATGTTTACAGCACGGGTTATTTTCTTGGAACTGTAGATTTTGATCCGGGTGTTGGTGTTTACCCAATGAGTTCAAACGGACAACAGGATATCTTCATTTCCAAACTTGACGGGAATGGGAATTTCGTTTGGGCCAAACATATTGGCGGCGCAGGTAACGATATGTGTAACGCTATTACCTTGGATATGGCAGGTAATATTTATCTAACAGGTTTTTTCAGGAATACTGTCGACTTTAATCCGGGTGCCGGCACTGCATATCTTAACACCTACGCAAGCGCAAGCCAGGATATATTTATATGCAAACTAGATACTTCAGGAAATTTCCTTTGGGCGAAAAGTTTTGGCGGCAGCGGATATTATGACTCTATTGGAAATATGTATCCGGCGGTTTCGGTTGCATACGGTATTCAGACAGATGAGTTGGGTTATGTGTATTGTGCTGGCAGTTTTTTAGGGTCCATTGATTTTAATCCAAATGCAGGAATCAATAACCTGGTATCTTTATCAGTACCGAATATATTCATTTCCAAGCTTGATTCGGGAGGTCATTTCGTTTGGGCCAGAAGCATGGGTGAAAACAAGGCTGGCGATGAGGCCTATGCTATTTCGCTTGATGACTCAGGGAATGTATACACCACAGGTGTGTTCGGTGATACCGCTGATTTTGATCCGGGACCGGCCTCCTTTCATCTGATTTCTGCTGCGTATAATCAGGCCTTCGTATCAAAACTTGATTCGTCCGGTCATTTTGTTTGGGCTAAAAATATGGGTGGTCAAACGTTGAACGATCAAGCATCAGGCCTTTCTATTGCAATTGATATAAATGGCGAAGTAGTTACGGGAGGTAAATATAAGGGTAGCGGAGATTTTGATCCTGGAAACGGAATCATCAATTTGACTTCGAATGGAAATTATGATATGTTCCTGACCAAAATGAATTCGCAAGGAGATCTGATCTGGTGTGAAAGCATTGGTGGAACGGGTAGCGATATTTGTTCATCTATAACCACCGACCTGTGTGGAAATGTTTATGCTACCGGTTATTTCAAGGGACAGGTTGATTTTGATCCTGGCACCAGCACTTCATTGCTAACATCGTCAGTCGGCACGTCTGATATTTTCCTTCTTAAATTGAGCCCTGCAGGCGATTACAACTGGTCTTCCAGAATGGGCGGAAATGGGAGTGATGCCGGTAATGCCTTACTGGCTGGCCCAGCCGGATCACTTTTCATAACTGGCTATTATAGTGAGATTGCTGACTTCGATCCGGGAACCGATGAGGTCAACCAAATTGCGGCCGGAGGTACTGATTTCTTTCTGTTAAAATTAAATTCGAATATTATGGTCTTACCGATTACTATTATCCGGTTCTGCGGACAAGAAGTGCAGGCCGGGAATCTGCTTAAATGGGATACTGAAAATGAACTGAATACTGATTTTATCGAAATTCAGAAAAGCTTTGATGGTAGAAACTTTTCCATCATTGGCGTCATGGAATGTATGCTTTACAATCCTCCTAGCTCTAACTACTATTTTGTGGATAACAGGAAACGAGAAGGCATCAATTATTATCGTCTGAAATTCGTCGATCTGGATAACCAGTATCAATATTCAAACATCATCTCAGTTATTAATGGCGAAGGGCAGCCAAGAATACTGGTTTATCCTAATCCGAGCCAAGGTGAAGTAAACATTTTTGCCTCCAAATATGTTAGAAAAGCGACTATCAGTATTACAGATATTAAAGGCCGAAGCGTATTGCTAAAAACAAATCTTGAAGGTCAATCTTTCAGATTTGATATTTCAAACGAAACCGATGGTATGTACTTCATAGAGCTTGATGAACTTTGGCCGGAATCAACAAAATGTAATGAATATAAGACACATCCCGAGATGATAAAATTAAGTAAGTAAACATTGTTTAGGTTTTAATTTAATGAACGTGAATTGTTACTAAAGTTTGTTTTTGGGTGATTAGAAATGGTGAGCTGTGGGGGCTCACCTTTCTTTATTATATATATCGAGGTCGCCTGCAATAATATCATTTTGACGAATAAAAACATAAAAACTGTCAATGTTTAATCGATTCTTATTAAGATCGCAAATTATCCAAGGCAGCGCTTATACATCTGGATGGTATTTTCAAGACCCAGAAATAAGGCATCACAAACTAAGGCATGGCCGATTGAAACTTCTTGTAAATGATGAACATGTTTGGCAAAATAAGCCAAGTTATTTAAATCCAAATCATGCCCGGCATTGATTCCTAATCCGGCTCTGTGAGCTGCTGAGGCCGCCTTCAAATAAATAGCCAATGCTTGTTCCTTATTTTTCTCATATTTAGAAGCATACGATTCCGTATAAAGTTCTATCCGGTCGGCTCCGGTTTCCTTTGCATGCAAAACCATCGTCTCTGATGGATCGACGAAGATAGACACCCTTATTTGTCTGGCTTTAAAAACTGCAATGATGTCTTTCAAAAACCCCTTCTCATTGATAGTATCCCACCCATGATTTGACGTCAACTGATTTTGGGTATCAGGCACTAATGTTACCTGATCTGGCTTGATGTCCAATACCAGATCAACAAACTTCTGTTCGGTTGGATTCCCTTCAATATTAAATTCAATACCCTTATCGGAGCGAATTACCTTCTTCAGATCATACACGTCCTGATAACGGATATGTCGTTCATCGGGACGAGGATGCACAGTTATACCGTCAGCACCAAAGCGTTGACAATCGACAGCTACTTTGATCAAGTCTGGGTTGTTTCCGCCCCGGGCATTTCGAAGTGTTGCAAATTT
>CAIQUX010000073.1 GCA_903875055.1 uncultured Bacteroidota bacterium | reverse complement strand
GATGGGCAGCCATTTTACATGATATTGCCAAGCCGGCTACCAAGCAATTCGAACGTGGACATGGATGGACATTTCACGGTCATGAATGGGTTGGAGCCCAAATGGTACCGGGCATTTTCAAGATGCTGAAGCTGCCATTGAATGAAAAGATGAAATATGTACAGAAACTTGTGTTGCTGCATCTGCGTCCTATCAGTCTGACCAAGGAAGATATTACCGACAGCGCCATCCGTCGTCTGCTTTTCGATGCGGGCGAGGATATCGACGATCTGATGAAACTTTGTAATGCTGATATCACATCCAAGAATCCAAACAAGGTCAAGAAATTCAGGGAGAACTTCTCCTTAGTGCAGGAAAGGATGAAAGAAGTGGAAGAAGCCGATGAAATGAGAAACTGGCAACCGCCAATTACCGGAGAAATCATCATGGAGACCTTCAAACTGCCGCCATCCAAACTGGTGGGTGATATCAAAGTGGCTGTCAGAGAAGCGATACTGGACGGTATCATCAAAAACGATTACGAGGAAGCCTTTGCCTATATGATTATTAAAGCAAAAGAGTACAATTTAAATCCTATGTAGTAAGTTTGTCCCAAGAACCAGAGTATATGTCATTAATAAAATTCAGAGTCAGTTGGAGCGAGGACGATAGTACATACAGAGATATTGAAATATTATCTGGCCAATCGTATAACGATTTACATCAAATCATTAAAAAAGAATGGCTGATGCCGGCCGATATGGAAGCATCATTTTATGTCAGTGACGATGTGTGGAAGAAAGGACGACAGATTTCGTCTGTTGTTGAAAAAAATCTGAGAGATGCGGTCGCCTTAAGTATGAAGAGGACTGCGATTGCAGCTTTGATTGTGGATCCGCATCAAAAGTTTCTGTATGAATGCGACCATGTGAAGGGATGGATCTTATATATTGACATGATCACCTTATTACCTGAACCGGAGCAGGTAGATATGTTCCCCCGTTGCATCAAATCTGAAGGCATCTCCCCTACCCAATTGGGTATCATTCCAACAGAAAAAGACAGCGTAATGGAGATCGAAGAACGTTATGACCTCAACAGCGATGAAGAAGGTTACGGCGATGAAGGTGAAGAGGATGCCACCGCTGCAGAGGATGGTGAAACAGAAGAAACACAAGAATTCGGCACCGAGGATTTTTAATTCAGCATTGAAAACACTGATCGTCATAGCAGGCCCCACAGCCAGTGGCAAGACCGATTTGGCCATAGAGGTCGCCAGACACTATCAGACCGACATCCTTTCGGCCGACAGCCGGCAATGCTATCGTGAAATGTCTATCGGCGTTGCCAAACCCACAGAGGAGCAATTACACTCGGTCACTCACTATTTCATCAATTCACATTCCATACATGAACAGGTTTCGGCAGGCATGTATGAACGTTATGCGCTGGAGAAGCTGAATCATATTTTTTCTAAAAACGATGTGGCCGTTTGTGTTGGAGGAACCGGGATGTATATCAAAGCCATCTGTGAAGGTATCGATGAGATGCCAGAAGTCGATCCGAATATATATTTAGCGACAGAATCAGAATTCAATGAAAAAGGAATTGATTGGTTGAAAGAAGAAGTCAGCAAAACAGACGAGGCTTTTTTCAATCAGAGTGAAACAGAGAACCCAGCCAGATTATTGCGTGCCTTAACCTTCAGTCGTTCAACGGGTAAATCTATCTTAGATTTCAGGACTAAGGAAACAAAGAAAAGGGATTTTGCGATTGTCAAGTATGCGATTGATATCGAACGTGAACTGTTGTACCAGCGAATCAATACCCGTGTTGACATGATGATGGATGCAGGATTGCTTGACGAAGTAAAAGGATTGGTCCCCTTTCGGAATTTGAAAAGCCTGAATACGGTCGGTTATGCTGAGTTGTTCAATTATTTTGATGGCGTTTGGAGTCTGGAACAAAGTATTGACAAGATCAAACAACACTCACGAAATTACGCCAAGCGGCAAATCACCTGGTTTAAGCATCAGGGGAATTATCATTGGCTAAAGGCTGAAGACATTGCGAAAGATGCCTTTAATATACTTTAGCAAAGAAATCACATTGAATTCAATCCGATAAATTCTGCTAATTCCTGATTGCCTTCAAAAGCTTCACGCAAACGATCTTCATGTGTATCGGTGATAAAAACCTGACATTTTTTTCATCCAACAAATAAGCAATCAATTTACGGCTGCGAGCTTCATCAAGTTTTTCG
>CAIQUX010000072.1 GCA_903875055.1 uncultured Bacteroidota bacterium | reverse complement strand
GCCATCGCCGGTATTTCATCGGCACGATGCACGAACGAGGAGAATTATATCATGCAGAAATTCATACGCACTGTAATCGGTACCAACAATATCGATAGCTGCGCCCGTGTGTGTCATTCGCCAACGGCCTTGGGTATGCAACGTACATTTGGAACCGGCGCAGCCACCAATTCAATCATCGATCTGAAATACACCAACGCCATCATGGTTATTGGTGCGAATCCAACAGAAGGTCATCCTGTTACCGGGGCCAAACTGAAACAGTTTGCTATGAAGGGAACAAGTATCGTCATTGATCCTCGTCGCACCGAGTTGGCCAATTATGCAACGTATCACCTTCAATTGAAACCTGGTACCAATGTAGCCTTGCTAAATATGATGTTGTATTATATCATGCAGGAAGGTCTCGAAGACAAACAATTTATTGAATCCCGAACAGAAGGATATGATGCTTTCAAACAACATGTGCTTAGCATGAATATGGATGAATTGCAATCAGTTACCGGTGTAGACAAGGAACTGGTAAGAAAGGCAGCCATTGCGTATGCCAGCGCTCCGAATGCGATGAGTTTTCATGGCTTGGGTGTCACCGAACATTCACAAGGAACCTATTCTGTGATGCTGATTGCTGACCTCGCCATGATCACCGGAAATATAGGACGCCGCGGTGTAGGGGTGAATCCTTTACGCGGACAAAATAATGTACAGGGTGCAGCCGATATGGGTTGTCAGCCTCATCAGGGAGCCGGATATTATGATGTTACCATCCCTGAATATCATCATAAGTATGAAGAATTTTATGGCGTGAAACTGCCTGATTATGTGGGCTTGAAAATACCTCAGATGTATGATGCCGCTATCGCAGGGAAACTGAAAGCACTTTGGCTCATGGGAGAAGATAATGTCCAGACCGACCCGAATACCAACCATGTGAAAGAAGCTATGAATAATCTCGATCTGCTTGTTGTTCAGGAACTTTTTATGACCGAAACAGCCAAGATGGCTGATGTGGTTTTACCTGCTTCATCCTTCCTTGAAAAAACAGGTACTTTCACCAATGGTGAACGACGTATCCAAAAGGTACAACAAGTGGTAAAGCCTTTAAGCGGCACAAAGCCTGACGGACAGATCATAGCCGAAATCATGCAACGCATGGGAGCCGATGAACCTGATTATGATGCAGGAAATTTATTGAAGGAGATTTCTCAGATCGTGCCATTCTTTGCCGGTGTCAAGTGGAATGAACTCGGTATCAATGGAAAGCAATGGCCAGTGATGGCCGATGGAAGCGATACTGAGATACTTCATACCGAATCGTTTAAATTAGGCAGAGGCGTATTCCAGAAAGCGACCTGGAAAGAGACAACCGAACTTACCGATAACAAAAAAGACTTCCCTTATATACTCACTACCAACCGCGAACTCGAACATTACAATTGCGGCACCATGACACGTCGTACCGGTAATGCCGATATCCTGACAGTTGACACCTTGATGATACATCCAGATGACGCGGTCAAACATTTCATTGAAGAGGGCGATATGGTTTGTATCGAAAGTGCCCGTGGTAAGATCGATGTCAGAGCCCGTATCACGGATGAAGTGAAACCCGGCATCCTGTCTTCAACATTCCATTATCCCGAAGTCAGTATGAATATTCTTACCAGCTCAGTCACCGATGCCGATGCCTTATGTCCGGAGTATAAAGTGTGTGCAGTGAGAATCAGGAAGAGTAAAGGAAAATACAAAGTGGAAGGAGCTAAGTAAAACTAGGTATGCCAACAATTTTCTATAGATTTTGATTCAGATTTTATTTTGTAAGTTTTGATTGTTCAGAACCTTGTCATGTTCATGTTGGTGATGACGTTAAGAAAATATGTAAATTCTGGTTACGGAACGATGTAGCTTATTTGGCAGATAATCGAAGTTTTAAAAAGACGGAATTGACTAAGATTCAAAAAGAAATAGAACTTAATTATACATGTATATATAAAATATTCAATTAGTACTGTAAAGAATATACAAAGTAAGCCGAATTGGATCAGTGATTTGTCATTCGATCAGTGACCAAGAATCGTGCAAGTAGCATTCATAAAAGATGGGATCGCATTTATTTTAGATGATGAACGTATCATATATACCACTTGAATGGAGTGAAAAGTTGAAGAAAGCAAAATCTGTCCAAGGGGCCAATTACAAAACCAATGGTATCCACGTTTTTTGGATGATGTAGACGAAATTATCGGGGTAAAGAATATTTTATTTGGTAAAGAATTCTTCTTGTAGGGCTCTCTTATTTCTTTTATATACTATCAGCCTTAGTCTCTTCGCATATTTTATCATTCCACACCTTTCGTTTAACTTGCATCCCTTATGGCAAAACAGGATCTCGATATTATCGTTAAAGGCGCACGAGTGCACAATCTCAAGAATGTAACGGTTCGTTTTCCGCATAATAAACTGATCGTGGTCACCGGAGTCAGCGGCTCAGGTAAATCATCCCTCACGATGGATACCTTGTTTGCCGAAGGCCAACGCCGATATGTCGAAAGCCTCAGTTCCTATGCCCGTCAATTCATGAAGAGTATGCAGAAACCTGATGTCGATATGATAGACGGCCTTTGTCCTGCCATTGCTATCGAACAGAAAGTATCGGCGCGTACACCACGATCCACTGTGGGATCCATGACTGAAATGAACGATTACCTGCGTCTCTTGTTTGCCAAAGCCGGACGGACCTTTTCTCCCGTCAGCGGTAAGGAAGTAAAGAAAGATGAAGTAAATGATGTGGTGAAATTCATCACTCAGCTTCCGAAAGGTAAAAAGATTCATATCGTCATCCCCTTGCCAAAGGAAGCCGAAAAAAATGTCAAGTATTATCTTGATGATCTTCTGCAGAAAGGCTTCACCCGTCTTTATCATATGCATGAAAAGTATGTGATACAGATCGAAGACTTGCTGATGGAAGAAGAGCCGACACTCGACATGAAGAACATGTATATCCTCATCGACCGTCTTGTTGCCAAAGCCTTTGAACAAGATGAATTGCATCGCGTGGCCGATAGCATTCAAACGGGTTTCGATGAAACCAACGGCGATATCTATTTAGATATTGAAGACCGTATAGAACATTTTTGCAACCGTTTCGAACTCGATGGTATTCGTTTTGAAGAACCTACACCGAATTTCTTTTCAAGCAATAATCCCTATGGCGCTTGTCCCGAATGTGAAGGTTTCGGACAAGTATTAGGTATCGATCCGTCGCTCGTGATTCCGAATAAGAACCTGTCGGTGCATGAAGGCGCTGTCGTTTGCTGGAATGGCGAAAAGATGAGCGAATGGAAAACGGCCTTCATTTATGAAAACAAGAATAAGTTCCCTATCCATAAACCAATACGTCAACTGAGCAAAGAAGAATATGCCTTGATGTGGAGTAGCCCGCATGGTATTGATGCCTTCTTTAACATGGTAGCCGATAATCTGTACAAGATCCAATATCGTGTCATGCAGGCACGTTATAGAGGTAAGACACCATGTACAAGTTGCGGTGGTGCCCGTATACGTAAGGATGCCTTGTGGGTGAAAATCAATGACACCCATATCGGTGAATTGCTCGACATGCCTGTTGAGAAACTGAATGAATGGATGAAGAGTCTGACCTTGAATGATCATGATCAGACCATCGCTAAACGCATCTTGATTGAATTGGAAACACGTATCCAAACCTTACTCGATGTAGGCTTGAATTACCTGACACTCAACCGCACAGCCAATACACTCAGCGGTGGCGAAAGTCAGCGTATACAACTGACCAGAGTGATAGGCAGTAACCTGACCGACAGTCTGTATATACTCGATGAACCTTCTATCGGTTTACATGCACGTGATACGAACCGCCTTATCAAGGTACTGAAACGATTACGTGATTTGGGTAATACCGTCGTCGTGGTCGAGCATGATGATCAGATCATGCGTGAGGCCGATTATATCATTGATGTCGGACCTTTCGCCTCTCATCTGGGTGGTGAGATCATTGCCGCAGGCACCTATAAGGAAATCCTGAAGAATAAGAAAAGTCTGACAGCGCAATACCTCAATGGCGATCTGAAAGTAGGTATCGACAAACCGAACCGCAAGGTGGTGAATAAGATCACGCTTACAAATTGCACACAACACAATCTCAAAGATGTAACCGTCACCTTTCCCTTGAATATGTTATGCGTGATAACCGGTGTGAGCGGTTCGGGTAAGACCAGTCTCATTAAACATATCTTGTATCCGGCCTTGAAAAATGCGAAGGACGATTTTAGTGTGAAGCCAGGCGAGTTTGCCGAACTCAAAGGCGACTTACAAGCGGTAAGTTCGGTAGAGATGGTCGATCAGAATCCGATCGGCAAATCATCACGTTCCAATCCCATCACATACATAAAGGCTTATGATGACATACGCGGTTTGTATGCCGCACAACATCTGGCCAAAGTGAGAGGTTATACACCCGGTTACTTTTCGTTCAATGTCGACGGTGGTCGTTGCGATACG
>CAIQUX010000071.1 GCA_903875055.1 uncultured Bacteroidota bacterium | reverse complement strand
CCTGTTCTTGAACGAGGATGACCACCAGAAGAACGACCTTCTCCACCTCCCATCGGATGATCTACCGGATTCATTGCGACACCCCTGTTCCTAGGTTTAATTCCTAACCATCTGTTAGCCCCGGCCTTCCCCTTTGTTTCCAAAGCGTGATCCGAATTTGAAACCGACCCAACAGTCGCATTACAAAGAATTAATACTTTTCGTAATTCACCAGAGGGCATTTTAAGAACTGCATATTTTTCCTCTTTTGCATTTAATTGAGCAGAAGAACCTGCACTTCGCGCCATCACACCACCTTGTCCAGGTTGCAATTCAATATTATGAACTACCGTACCAAGAGGCATATTCTTAAGGGGTAAACAGTTTCCTACTTCCGGTGCAATTCCTTCACCACTTAAAACGGTCATGCCAACAGTAAGGCCTTGCGGTGCAATGATATATCTTTTTTCGCCATCAGCATAATGCAACAAAGCAATAAATGCAGTTCTGTTTGGATCGTATTCAATAGAATGAACAGTAGAAGGAATGTTCTTCTTGTTCCTCTTGAAATCAATTTTACGATACATTTGTTTATGTCCGCCACCGATGTAGCGCATCGAACGACGACCTTGTGCATTCCTACCTCCAGTCTTCTTAGCTGGTTCTAGTAATGATTTCTCAGGCTTGTTGGTTGTAATCTCCGCAAATGCGTTACCTATTCTCCAACGCGTTCCTGCTGTGACCGGTTTATATTTTTTTAATGCCATTTTCGTTTATTAATTAAAATGCGTATAAATCAATTGTTTCTCCTTCTGCTACTGTAACAGTTGCTTTCTTATATCCTGACTTTCGACCCGATAAGATACCTGCCTTTGTCATACGGCTTTTTGCTTTTGCCGGAACAACACAAGTATTCACGTCATTGACCCGTACATTATAGAAATCTTCAACTGCTTTCTTGATCTCTAACTTATTGGCTCGTTTGTCTACCTGAAAGCAATAACGATTAAACTTTTCAGTCTGCTTATTAATCTTTTCGGTAACGATTGGTTTTTTAATTATTTCTGACGGTTTCATTTCTTTTAATTTTAAGCCTATGCTAATGCTTCGGTTTCTTCTTGAGTAAATATTTTTGCTGCTTCTTCTGTAAACAACAATGTTGTTGCATGAACGATATCGTATGTGTTAGTATCACTCAATAAAGAAGTCTTTACGCGAGGTAGATTTCGACTGCTTAGATATGCATTATCATTATAATCAGGCAAGATATATAACGTCTTTACATTAGTCAGTTTGAGACCATCCAACATACTTGTAAAATCTTTAGTTCTTGGTTTGTCAAGAATCAAATCCTCAACAACCATAATGTTGTTTGATTTTGCTTTGTAGGCCAAAGCTGAAATCTTAGCCAAATCCTTCACCTTTCGGTTCAATTTAAAATGGTAAAATCTAGGTTTAGGCCCAAAAATAGTACCACCTCCTTTGTATAGAGGATTACGAAGATTTCCCTTACGGGCTCCGCCTGTACCTTTTTGTTTATGAAGTTTACGAGAAGCACCTTGTACTTCTGCACGTGTTTTCACCTTACTATTACCATGACGGCGCGCAGCTAAGTACTGCTTTACCGACAAATAAATTAGATGATCATTCGGTTCTATTCCGAAAATATCGTCAGGTAAATCTACCTTACGTCCTGTGGCTTCGCCTTTTATATTTAATACGTCTACTTGCATGTTACTTTTGAATTAATACGATTGAACCATTATGACCAGGAACAGAACCACTTACAATTACGTAGTTTTTATCCGGAAATATTTTTAACACCTTTAATGCTTTTACTTTCACCTGATCACCACCCATCTGTCCTGCCATACGCATCCCTTTGAATACGCGTGAAGGGTAAGAAGAACCACCTATTGACCCTGGCGCTCTTGAACGATCATGCTGACCATGAGTAGCTTCTCCAACCCCACTAAATCCGTGACGTCGAACAACACCCTGAAAGCCTTTACCTTTTGTGGTACCAATCACACTGACCATCTCCCCTTCAGAGAATATCTCACAAGTGATGGTATCACCCAAAGATTTTTGCAATTCACAGTTTCGCAATTCCTTTACCACAGATTTTACCGAGGTTCCAGCTTTGGCAAAATGAGAAATCATAGCATTATTGCTATTTTTTTCCTTTTTATCACCAAATGCAATTTGCAAAGAGTTATACCCATCTGTAGCTTCAGTTTTAACCTGTGTAACCACACAAGGTCCGGCCTCAATGATGGTACAAGCTGTTTGCTTGCCATTAGCTTCGAAAATGCTGGTCATGCCAACTTTTTTTCCTATAATTCCTTTCATTCTCTTATAATTTTAGTCAGCGCCTTGATTTCTCGAGGATGACGATTATCTATCTTTTTTAAACTTATCAGGCTTTAATTTCAACCTCCACACCCGACGGCAGGTCAAGCTTCGAAAGTGCATCCACTGTTTTTGATGAAGAAGTATAAATATCCAACAATCGCTTATGTGTACACAATTGGAATTGTTCACGTGCTTTCTTATTTACATGCGGAGAACGAAGAACAGTGAATATTTTCTTGTCAGTCGGCAGAGGCATTGGACCTGTAACAACAGCGCCTGTACCTCTTACTGTTTTTGCAATTTTTTCGGCAGATTTATCCACCAGATTGTGATCGTAAGACTTTAATTTTATTCTGATTCTTTGAGACATATAAGCGTACCCGTATATTATTTTGGGAGTGCAAAGGTATTCAAATAATGTTATGGTGCAAATTTATTTAGAACAAAATTTTAAAAAAATACTGCTTTTTTTCTTTTCGCCTTCGCAAACAGCCCTCTCTATGTCAAATCATTTATGATTTCCTATTAAAAAACATATTTTTTTGCCGACATAGAAGACTAATTAAGTCTTACTAGATGAGATGAGTTTACTTTAAATTCCGGGTTGACAGTTGAATATAAAAACCTTGTCCAAGAAAAGCAAAACAGCTAAAATCTTCAAGTTGTTTCATAGTGATACCATGATGAAAAGGCTGCAATACGTAGTATTTATCATCGCGTAACATATTTGCAAGATTAATTGATTATCCATTAAAGTGCACCATCTTCGTTAAATGGCCTACGAAAAATGGCGTTAAGAAATGATGGAAATGAGGCGGCGAAAATCCCTTTGTCTGTGTATGCGTTGGCATTGCAGACTAGCACGAGTTTAGGTATTTTTAGCCGAATGAATGAACATCAGTCCGCTTTTTTCACTAGCCTAGCTTTTTGTTTCTTTTTGAAACAAGGTAAAAAAAGGAAGATGAGGATAACAATGATTGGTGTAGCTTAAAGGATAATCCTACAAGATTATCTACACAAATGCGATATTCAAGGCAGACCAAACTCTTTTGAATACGAACGGTGGTAAATCCAAATGATTATTTTGTTTAGAACAAATGAAGCAAATCGGAATTTGGACTATACAAAATTCCAATCAGAATTAGATGGATACCTGTACAGAAAAAATAATTATGAATCGAAAAGGAATTATTATAATGCATTGGCTCGAATGTTATTAAACCAACCTTTATATGTCACTAATCTTAATGACTCAGGGAAGTTAAACACCCATTTTAACAAATTTCACTTCTGATAGGGATGTATAATCTTACTTTTTAATAATCGCCCAAAAGTCAAACTAATCGGCCCTATTGCTTGTTTAAAAGTATGCTGCATTGCTGAGAAGTATGTTGGATTGTATCCCTTGAAGCTAGGTAAATATTTACATAATTACCATTAATGTTGCCATACCCGCTTATATATAAGTCACCACAGGTATGCTGTTTAGGTATAACGAAAGAAGTCTTTTCTGGATTGATAATCGCGTTCATTATCACACCAGGACATAATGCCCCGATATTATACAAACGAAGCTTATACGCATAATCAGGATCAGCATTAATGACAGCATTGTAATATCCTGCAGCTGATGTATCACAATCATCGTGAACTAGATAATTACCAACGAACTTATCACTCCATCGAGTGGCACATTTATCTCCTTCAAACCCCTGAGGGCAATAACAGTAACCATCCTGACATGTACCTCCATTTAGACATATCACATTTTCACAAGGACGGACTAATGTGGTATCATTGTATTTAACCTTACTTTTATTACAAGACATTACAAGAACAAGACTGAAGATGAAAGTCACAAGAGTTAACGTACTGAAAATGATTCTGATTTTATTCATGTTCTAAAGGTAAAAAAAATCCCAAACACCAGAGGCATTTGGGTTATATTTTTAAAATTTATTTTTATGCGTTTTTTTGTCGTTGATAATCTTTGCTTCCCTGATCTTCAAAACTTGTAAATACAGCACACCAATGGCCAATTAAGGAAAGCCCCCAAGCTGCCGTAATCCATATTCCCCAAGGGTATACCCACTGATGATTAGCGCCTTGGACAAAATACCAATACGACCAGAGACCTGCATTGGCAAGGATGAATAATACAACATGCATCGTGAATCTGCTTTTATCTTTGGACGACGGAATGATTTTTACTGGCATCGAATTATTTTGTTTGAATGCAAATGTAGCTACGTTTTTCAAAAATTACAATATCTTTCAAATTAATTGTCCAACTCTTTTTAACGTACGCTAAGAAAGAATCGCTCAGAATGGGATTGATTAAGAGAATCTATCTCTGAAGGACAGTCACTTCATTACCTTTTTATAAAAATCTATCGGATCAAAGTCACATTCCCTTGCTTATTAAAACGTTTGCCTGTATTTGAAACTGCGTCCAGAATATACACATATGTACCTAATGGCTGAGGCTTCCCATTAAATTGACCATTCCATCCTTTATTGATATCAGTTGTAGAAAATACTTCCACTCCCCATCTGTCAAAGATTTTAAAGGTATTCAATTTGGCCAATCCTTTCACTTGGATTCTTAATTCATCATTAATGCTTGTTCCTGAGCCTGGGCTGAAGGCGTTTGGCAAATCTAACAGAGATTCCGCACTTACGATAACATCAACAGAATCTATTGCGCTGCACCCAGTTTCTGTTTGTGCGTTAACAAAATATCTGGTTGTCACCGAAGGCATAGCAATCGGATTTTTAATATTCCATGAGTTCAGTCCATTCGGCGGGAACCAGTTAAATGAGCTGCAATTTCCGCTTGCGTTTAATTGTGCCGATTCCCCTGGATAAATAGTCTGATTCTCACCTGCATCCACTATCGCTTCGGGATAGACAACGACATTGGCAAATGCAGAATCCAGACATCCTTTTGTATTGTAACCATACACTTTAAATTGAGTCGTAGAAATAGGGAAAACAGTTATGTTTGAAGAAATACTGTCGCTAACATACAACGTCGGTCGCCACAGATAATTCACACCACCAATAACAGAAATTGTTGTGGAGTCTCCTGGACAAATGCTTCGGTCACCGTCAACAATTAGAAAATTAGAAGGATTCACAGTCATCAAAACCAAATCGGTATCTGAACAACCAATGGGATCGGATACAATCAACTGAAGCATAGTTGTAGTCACACCATCAAACACCGGATCCGCAAGCGAAGGATTTGACAGGTCTGAAGCAGGTGTCCAATTGTACGTATACAAAGGATTGATAGGTGCGACTGTTGAGTGAATCTGAATGGTATCACCAATACAAAGCTCACGATCTGGTCCTGCACTAATTACCGGCAATGGATTTACCGTTATTTTCAAAGTCTGAGAAGAATCAGGGCAACCCGATTTAGAGGCTTTTATTGTATAATTAAACACTCCTGCAGTTGTCGGTGTAATTGAAGGTGTCAACAGAGTAGGATTGCTTACATTCAATGGCGGAGTCCATAAATAACTGTATTTGGTATTCCCCCCAAGTGCATTAATCGAAACAGTACTTCCCTTACAAATAATTGTGTCATTATTAGCAATGTCATACCCTTTTAATACGTCGACATTCACAGTAGCTGATGAAGAGCATGCTAGTATGCCCTGCGGAACGACTGTGACGGTGTAAGAGGTAGCATTCAAAGGCAATTGCATAATCGGGTTACTAATTCCAGTATTATTCAAATAAATACCTGGAGACCAACTATAATTATAAGGTTGACCTACTGGTGTAGCCCCTACATTTAACTGAAGATTGGCATTGATACATGTGACTGTATCCGGGGTGATTGTTAGTGCAGGGCCGGTGGCAACCGTGATAGTAACTGTATCCTTACTTCGAGCGCAAATTGATACCAAATCACTAGTGACAAGGTAAGAAGTTGTGACTGTCGGTGCCACTTTGGGAGAATCGCAATATGTGCACGACATTGAAGTGCTATCGCTGCCGCCAGGCAAAACAGTCCAATGGAATGCATTACCTCCTCCCACATACATTTGAGTTGAATCACCCAGGCAAATTGAAGTATCATGAGAGGCCACCGTAATAGGATTAATATGGATAGGAATGGAAAAGGTATTCGATACCAATATGCCTGGAGGCGCGCAAGTTGAATCTTTCACTGTGATTGTAAGAATGTGCAACCCTGTATCCAATAATGTAGTCGGCCAACTCAGACATGCCCGTATCGAATCAGTAAGAGAGTTCTGATACACGATAGTAGCACCAGGTACCGAAACGGCCGCATTGCTGGTAGGGACTAGTACAGCCAAAGGATTGGTCGATGTTAAGTCAAAACAAAAATTTAATGTATCGGTCGCACAACCCTGAACGACACCACCAACTAACTGTCCTCCAAGAACCGTTAATGAATCGATTCCATAGACAGGCGATGGAGTCGTGCAATTCTGGACTACTATTTGAAGATCCCGCATGACTGAACCAAT
Source organism: uncultured Bacteroidota bacterium (assembly GCA_903875055.1). Taxonomy (GTDB): domain Bacteria; phylum Bacteroidota; class Bacteroidia; order Chitinophagales; family Chitinophagaceae; genus OLB11. Next base: position 5,842 of record CAIQUX010000071.1, on the reverse strand, counting down.
GAATACCCCAGCCCTATATTCGCTAACCCTTACCGTAATTACATAAGCACCGGTAGCTGTAGCATTAAAATTAAGTGCTCCGGTAGAAGGATTAACATTAAATGTCAATCCGGTTGGGAAAGGGTTTAAAGGTGTGAACGGAGGTGCAGGAAGAGGTGGAACTACATAGTTGATATTGGCCGGTGTCAAAGGACATGCTAAACCGGATGTTCTGGGTTGAATGGATTCAAAAGACAAAGAATCTCCATCAGGATCAATTGTACCACTGTTAAAACTGAATGGTTGGTTGATACAGCAGTAAGGAATCGGCGGATTAGAAAAATAAGGAGAACTATTATTTTGCGAAACGGAGTTATCAAATATGGCTTCGACAAAGAGTGATTGGGCTCCAGGATTTACGAGATTCAAAATCGCATTATTTCTGGCATTTATAGCCACTGAAAATTTCCAAAGGCTGCAAGTAGTAGGAATTGTAAAATTACCTGTATACCACCACTCCTCATAACCCGGCAATGTTCCGCCATTGCATGTTGTAGGGAAACCAGGGCACCCCGTACCCACCGGTGAACCATTAGTGGAACCGTTGGGCAAAACCCCATAATTATTAAGTACTACCGAGCCATTTGCTCCGCAATAGCTACTATAACACATTGTAACTGTAGTTGGAGCCGTCGCTGCACCTTGACAATCCCTGTAAAATTTGTAAATGAACTTATATTGATTCGTCGTACCGGGAATCAATTGGTAAATAAGTTCTGCCCCGGCAGCATGGGTCGCAAAAGACGGTTTATATGAAACCAACAAACCAAGTACAAGTAAAACAGAAAGCAGCATTCTTTTCATATATGGGAAAAATAAAGTCTAAAAGTAGTAAAAAAGGATATAAACGCAGTTAATATCTGAAAAATACTTTGGTTGCGCCATAACCGTACCGGACATCGTATTCGTTGACGTACTTCTTTATTCCATTGGTTTGGTTGAGCATTGAATTAATTTCCTTCTTAAGCACACCTTTCCCGATTCCATGTATGATAATCAAAGATTGCTGATGGGTGGCAAAAGCCAAATCCAACGCTTTCTGGCACGCTGTCAATTGAACGTGTAAAATACCCGAAGCCCCCATCCCCTTGTAATCGGGGACCAATTTCTCAATATGTAAGTCTATCACAGTCATTGATTTCTTTAATGCATTATTGAAATCAAAATGATTCTTCACATGATGATTATTGGGTTTGGAATTAATCACCTTCCGCTCAACAATTACTTCTTCCCTAGGCCTAGGTATCAGTTTGTCGAATAACAAGAAATGAAAGAAAGGGTTATTGGCAAATTTAATCTCATCAAGGCGCTCAAACAGCTTTTTGGGCTTGATGACGAGCACCCCTTCATTGTCCAGACGAGCATCATCCTTATCGATAAACCTGTATTGAAAAGAAGGACTTTGAGCCATCTCTTCAAACAAGACATCATGAAGATAGAACTGGCTTTCAGGCAGCAATTCAGAATCCAAGGCAAACACCGTATCATTCTGCACGGAGTTGAGATATTCAAACCGATAGGTCTCAGGTGTTTCATTATAGAGATACACCTTGACTTTCTCAACCTGTTCGTCAAAGGCTTCAAATGAATAAACCGGCATGAAAACCAGATAAATGCCATCAGGTAATACCGATTGCCGAATGGGAGCCTTCTCTTTGCTTAGCTGATCGATATAAGGAGTCCTCTTCCGTTTGGCCTTATTATCCTGTAAGAACCAACGTAGATAAGGGTGCTCGAGATCAGTAAGAAAGACATGATAGCTTTTTTTATCTACCACCACGCTAGCCATATCCTTCCCGATAAACTCCTCGATGACACCTTCTTCATCATTGGCTTTCACATAAACAGGATCCCCTATAGAAAATTTCATAGTTGTTTAGTTTGAATAGAACATTTCACGCAACCTGATCCTCAGGACTTTTTAGCCCCTCGTTTCAATCGAATCAAGTAGGTTTGCACAAAGTTAATACGATGGCAGGAATTTGGCGTTGGAAAACTGCACAATATGCAGAAAGAAAATGGTGGCAGCGTTATTTGAAAAACAAGGAAGTCACCCCCTATCTCACGTGGAAGAAAGAATATTGGCTCACATTACTTTCGAGATGTCACCATTACTTTATACTAAAGACTGAACATCGAGTGCTTGATGCCGGTTGCGGCCCAGCCGGGATTTTCATAACCTTGCCTGATAACGAAGTGACTGCCTTTGATCCATTGATCAATGAGTACGAACACGATCTTCCTCATTTCAAGAAAAGCATGTACCCTCATGTAACATTCATCAAAGCCGGACTCGAAGAATTCCATGCTGATAAGACATTCGATGTAATTTTCTGTATGAATGCCATTAATCATGTGCATGACATCGAACAAAGTACGGACCGTCTTGTTTCATTTGCCTCGCCAGGTGCTTATATTGTAATAACAATCGATGCGCATACACATTCCATCTTTAAAAAGATTTTTCGCTTATTACCGGGTGATATACTTCATCCGCAACAATTTGACCTGAACGAGTACCAGCGAATGTTTACCTCCAGAGGTTGTGACATCGAAGGTACAGAATTGTTGAAACACTCCTTCCTGTTCGATCATTATATGCTGATTGTTCGTAAAAGGCAGTAAGATTCTTAAACATCAGAATGTCATCCAGGAAGCTATAGGTCAACGGCCAGCTGAAGGGTGTAGGTTCTCGGCGGACTGATGATGGCTGGTCGTTCGGCATACACTGCATTCAGCATATTTTTAACGATAAACGAAGTTTTGACATCCTTCGTTAACTGATAGGCCAAACGCACATCCCAAACAAAGGCTCCTTTGTGATACTTCTGTCTGAACTCCTTAATGGTTGTAGGCAAACCGGTACCGAGTTCAAAGATGACGCCGAACGGATTCTCGTTCGGTTTGGAATTTTCAAATACCTCATCCACATTCTGCATGTACGAATTATAAAGTAAGGTAGTTCCCAATGTGACCTTTCTGTAAGAGTTTTCGATATCGAACTTGAAGCTATGACGGTATCTGTATTTTAAGGTTCGGGTTGGTCCACTGATATTAGATACGATTGCCGAATCAGGGCGCAACAAGGTAGGGTTCATATAGGTATACCCAAGGATGAATTTCGAGTCTGTACCCAGTATTTTCCCTTGCCCCATCACAGACAAATCAAGTCCGTTGATACGGGTATCGCCGACATTGATGGATTTAAATCCCAGATAATCTTGAGGATTAGCCACCTGACCGAGAGTTGAATCCTTAGGGAGAAATAATCCGAAATTGAATTCCATCATCTGGGAATATTCTGTCCAGAAGGCTGCAAGATCGATGAATCCGAGCCATGAACCGATCTTGTATCCTTGCTTGATACCGATTTCAGAACTCCAACCTGTTTCAGATTTCAGATCCGGATTAGGGAATACTTTCGAGGCACCGAATGTGGTTTTTACAAAGCGCTCTGCGATGGAAGGATATCGGTATCCTTGACCGTAGGAAGCTCTGATAAAGGTTGCGCGGTCCAGTTCATAATTCAATCCGGCTCTGAAGACTGGTTTCTTTTCAATCTTATACTGATCTACCTGATTCATTTCATAACGTCCGCCGATGGAGGTCCAGAGCTTATTGAACTTCTTCTCAAGTTGAGCGTATGGCGCTATATTATAGACTGTATGGCCTCCATATAATTCACCGATCACATTGCTATAGCTGCTGCTCAAACCAGCTACAACATTGAGGTTCTTAAAGAGCAGGTTCTCACTGTTGAGAGATTTCTGAAACTGGTATTCACCGAAATAGGTATCGGCTTTTGAGGATTGTTGCTTCTCAGGAATATCATTCTTGCTTCGGAACCATCGGGTGCGCAAGGTATGCTTGGCACCTCCCTTTGTGGTATACGTGATATACGGGTCGATATTGATACGTTGCCCCTGATTTTTGTTCACGGTAGTGGTTGAATCGGCCAGACCTCCGAAAGGTTGGTAATAATGTGTGCCGTTGATGCTGTCGGGTTGCCAGAAGAAGAAGGTCTGACTTTTATTTAATTGCACGTTAGTATTGACACCTGCAATGAGTCCTTCAATTTTCTTGGATCGATACCGGAGATTGAGATTCACACGGCCGCGTCGTTGTAGGTCGCCTTGTAAATAAGAATCCTCGCTGTACCAAGCCGAGCCAAGGACCATATCCAACTGACCGAACTTTTGCGAATGCATAAAGTAACCACCCTGAAAACCGGGTTGTTGTTTACCCCACCATTTCCACGATTTATCTTTCGGATTGCCATACAAACCATTGTATAACATCATCTTGGTATGTGGTTTGTTTTTGGCAAAACCTGTCCTGAAGTTGATGACGCCATTGAGGGCAGACGAACCATATAAAGAAGACGAAGCCCCTTTCAGGATTTCAATCTGTTCACAATTTTCCAAGGGAAGGAAATCCCATTTGGCATCGCCGGCATCGGCTGTGAGCATAGGCATGTCATCGACGAGGACCAATACCCTGCTGCCTGCACCATAACTCCATCCTGAACCGCCACGGATATTCACCTGATTTTCGACCACATCGACACCGGGTACACGTTGCAGGGCATCATCCATCGAGTTACTGGCGGTGTTGAGGATTTGTGCAGGTTTCAACACTTCGATGGAGACGATTTCTTCAGCAGCTCTTTTTTCGAAGCGGCTTCCGCTGACAGTTACCATCTTTAGTTCTTCTGTCTTAGCGATCAAAAAGATATTCATGGTTTTGTTTTCGTTTTCTGCGACCGATACCATGATCTTTTTCTCTTTAAAACCTGAGTAGGAGAACTTTATTTCGTGTTTGCCGGCTGACAATTTCAACACAAACTCACCATTGAGATTCGATTTTGCATAGGTTTTCATGTCACTGGCGATATTGGCTCCGATGAGGACTTCCTGATTGGTACTGTCGCGGATAATACCCTTAATAGAAGCCGTCTGGGCAGACATCAGACCGGGCAAAAGCATGAAAAACAAAGAGTAGAATAACTTCATTATGGTAAAATTTGGAGAAAAGTAATAAATGATTACCTTTAAAAAAATAATTTAGCATGAAAAAAATAATATTACCCTTTTTCTTTTTGTTGGCCGGACTTGGCGCTAATGCGCAAGTTTGTGTACCGGGCACTCTGACATCGCCTAAAAACGCGTATATCCTACCGGATAGTGCCACTAATTTTGCAAATGCCTGTGCGGGCACGTATTACGAGCAGATTTTGTATATCAAAGCAGCGAAGGATACAGCTATTGCGACAACACTTCCTATAGTTGGTGCTTGTGTAATTACAGCCCGAATAGATTCATTTGTTGTTGATGCAACTATTGTTGGATTACCTTCATACTTGTCAATACAAAGTGTACCACTTCCATTACCGCCCGCAGGGGCTTCTGCACCAAAAAGTAATATGTTGAGATTGGTTATACCCGGAGATTCATTAGCTTGTGTAAAAGTAAGCGGTAATGTTCCTCCAGGCACACCAGCTGCAACAATTCCGTTGACGATAAATCTCAGAGTTTACCTTGATAGCATGCATAGTACAAATACTACTGCGGAGTTTGGCATTCCATCTATTTATCCAGGAAGAAAAACAGATACCCTAACTGGCATCCATGATTACCGCATTGTTGTATTCTCGACACCATGCTGGCCAACTGCGGTGAATACCATCAGTACCTATAATTTCAATCTGGTGGGGAATGTTCCGAATCCGTCGAATGACATGACCCATATCGTGTTTGAAAGCAATACATCTGACCTGTATACCTTGAATGTGGTGAGCACCGTT
>CAIQUX010000070.1 GCA_903875055.1 uncultured Bacteroidota bacterium | reverse complement strand
TAAAGCGAATCTACCCAAACCTGCGCATAGGCTGCCAACGAATCAGACCAGGTAACATTCGGTGTTCCAAACTGTTTCCGCCAATCATTATGTCTGCTGATAAATTTGCCTTTCTGTTCCGGAGATAGGACAATTCTCTGTGCAAATGTCACGGAATACGATACTATCGAAAGTACGATAAGGGCTAAATACTTGCTTTTGTTTTTCATAGAATTCAATTGATTATTACTCATTCTTAATCAGAATCCTTCTGCATACAAACTCAAGTAAGAGTGTATATGTGCATCAAGAACTATGATATCAAAAGTAAATATTTTTTTTTACATCCAAAAGCCTTCGCATTGGATCATTATAAATGAGTTGAGTATCTTACTACCTGGCTAGTAGGAATTGTCTGAATCTCTGTAACCATTTAAGGGGTCTTAACCAAGGATTGAAAGGATGTAAACAAACCTTATTTGCTTACATCCCAATAAAATTTCCTATTTTGGGTTGATAAAACAGTTCTCATGAAGAAATTTATCCTGACCATATCCTTAGTCGCCATACTTATTTTCATCTTTTTGGGTTTTATTCAAAACCATCACTCAATTGTAAAAGGTCTAACCAATCCGGGTGAAGAATATTTGCTAACCCGTCAATATCCTGCTTTCGGTGAAGGACTTGATGAATACAAACAGGCTGTGCTTATGGAATTACAGCGTATGAAAAAAACGAGAGCCATCAATACACCCTGGCAAAATGAAGGGCCATTCAATACCGGTGGACGTATCAATTGTATTGCAGTGCATCCCACAGCAGCCAACACCTATCTTGTCGGGACGGCAGATGGCGGAATATTTAAAACAACGGACGATGGAGCCACATGGTTTCCAATCTTCGACAATTCGACATCACTTTCCGTCAGCAGTATCGTGTTTGACCCCAATAATTCATCCATACTTTATGCAGGCACGGGCGACCAGGTATTGGGTGGTTACTCGCATATGGGAAACGGCATCTATAAAAGTACCAATGGTGGAGTAACATGGACCAATTCAGGACTGAATAATGTTGGGACTGTCAGCAAGATCATCATCGACCCGTTGAACAGCAATGTGATTTATGCCGGAACAACAGGCAATCCATTCATATCGGATACTAACCGCGGACTTTATAAAAGTACTGATGGCGGAAGTACCTGGACGAATATCTTATTTCTCGGTATGAATGCCGGTATTGGCGATTTGGTAATCAATCCTGCGAACACTTCTATCTTGTATGCAACCGGCAGACGACGTCTCCGTTCGGATGTGCAAAGCATCATTACAGGACCAGAGGCCCGCATTTATAAATCAAGTAATGCAGGTCTCAGCTGGGATACGCTTACGAACGGCTTACCTACTGGCGACCAAAGCCGGATAGGACTTTGCATCTCTGCGAATAACCCTAATCTGATCTATGCGAATTATGTAGACACATCCCTGGATTACGGCGGCTTGTATAAGTCAACGAACGGTGGTAAC
>CAIQUX010000069.1 GCA_903875055.1 uncultured Bacteroidota bacterium | reverse complement strand
GGGCGTCCCGCACAGTCTCATGGTTGGCCAGTTAAATGTGCGGGGTGGTTGAAAATATATGCGGGGTGGTTGAAAATTAGTCATGGAGGACCAGTTTCTACTACGGGGACTTCCGCTAGGTTGGATGGTGCTTCGAAAATAGTCGAGGAGTAACCGATAACATTCCATAGTGAACCATTCATTGACAATAGCCACCCTGATTTTTCTTACAAAAGACAAGTAAAGTCAGCGGGGTGTTTGAATGTGTTGAATGGTTGTCTAATCTTTGATGCGGAGAATGTACCGAAGATTCGAAGAAATTAAAAATGGTTAGCGGGGTTTTCAAACGTAGCAGTTACAAACCCGGCCAACATACTGGGAGTTGCCAAGTTAGTTACATAAACTGATTTCCATCAATACCGTCTGCCTATGGTTGATATTGGAGTAAGTTATTCTTATTAACTTGTCATACCAAAGATTGAAATACAAGCGCGAGCGGCAACCCTTTCTTGCTTTTGTGATAATTTATTTATATTAGCGTCCTAATTTTTACTCATGAGCAAAAAGAACAAGCAAATTCCCAAAGAGAGTGCGCCCGAAGCGGGGATAACGAAGAAAGAGAAGGCTGGATCCGCTGTTACTCTCTCACCTGACAACGCTGCTGAAAGTGCTTCCTTTTGGGGAAAACTAACATTGGGCAAGATGCCTTATCTTATCATCAGTATACTGGGTCTGGTATTGTATGCCAACACCTTCAATCACGAATACGCCCTCGATGATGATCTGATTGTTTGCGGGAATACCTATGTATTGCGGGGAGTCGACGGAATAGGAGATATCATGAAAAATGACATTTTTGACAGCTACAACAAATCTATCAATGCCGAAGCGAATCTGGCAGGTGGTCGTTTCCGCCCTTTTTCGTTGGCCACTTTCGCTATCGAACAGGAATTCATCGGTACCATGCCCGATGGCATCAAGGAGGATTCCTGGGACACGAATCATAACAAAGTCGGCGACGCGAATGAAGATATCAACCATGATGGCGTTTACAACGATAAGGACACCAAAACCAAGGGCATGGCCTTCAGGCACGTCAATAATGTACTGCTCTATATCTTCAGTATCTGTGTACTGTATATGTTCCTAAGCCGTTTCTTCTTCAAGGATAATAAATTGCTGGCCTTATTGACAGCCCTTCTTTTTATGGCGCATCCTATACATACCGAAGTGGTCGCCAATGTCAAAAGCCGGGATGAAATCTTATCACTCATGTTCATGATATTGACACTTCATCTGAGTTTCCTGTATGTCGAAACCAAAAAGATGAAACACCTGATATGGGCCTTGGTTTGTTATTTTATCGCCTTGCTGAGTAAGGAGTACGGTGCCACCTTGCTTATTATCCTACCGGTGTCACTCTATGTCTATTCTAAGAATTTCAAGTTTTCTCAAGTGCCGGCCTTGCTGATTGGCATCTTCATCACCTTTGGTATTTACTATGCGATGCGAAGTAATGTCGTTGTTCCATTGGGCGACAATGCCAAACAGGACAGTGAGTTGCTCAATAACCCTTTCATGGACGCCACCACCGTCCAGGCGATCGCCACCAAAATTTATATCAATCTGAAATACGTAGGACTCCTGCTGTTGCCCCTGAAATTGAGCTGCGACTATAGTTACAATGTAATACCTTTCCGGACCTTTGCTAACCCTGATGTGTGGGTGAGTCTGTTCGTGTTATTGGGTTTGAGTGCAGGTATTCTCTATACCTTCCTAAAGCGTAACTGGTTGGTAGTGCCATTGTTATTTATACTTATGCACCTGGTGCTAATCAACAATTTCTTATTTAATATCGGTGCCACCATGGGCGAACGTCTGGTATATCATTCATCCTTTGGCGTTTGTATCCTGCTCGTATATGGCTTGTATTATCTGATGGTTAAGGTGATGAAGACCAATCCGCAGTATGTGGCCTTGGCCTTGATCCCTATACTGGCATTTTATAGTATTAAGACAATAGCCAGAAATCCGGCCTGGAAAAACAATATCACGCTGTATACTACCGATGTAAAAACCTATCCTAATAGTACCATGCTTAACGGGAATGCCTGTATCAGTCTGTTTGATATGAGTAATATGCCGATTAATAAATCGCGTGAGAAAGGCTTACTTGACAGCGCCAATATGTATGGCTTGAAAGCCCTTCAATTACATCCGGGTTATTATTACACCCATATGAATCTCGGATTGGTAAAGGCCAAACAAGGCGATATGGACAGTGCTACCTTTCATTGGCTCAAGGCTCGGGAGATGTCGCCGTATGAAAAACGTCTGCCAGAATTTCTTGATGGCTCAGCAGCTTATTATTATAATAAAGGAGTTAACTTCATGAACGAGAATAAACTCGAAGAGGCATTGAAAGAATTGAATATTGCCAATACGATTAAACCGAATGACCACAGACCATTTTATTATTTAGGTATGGTCTATTTTAAAATGAACAATCAAGCCAAGGCAAAAGAAATGTGGTCAAAAGGATTAGCCCTCGCACCGAATGATCCGGTCTTGCAAAAGGCTGTGAACGATGCAAGAAACTATTAATAATTTAGCACCATTACCATTTATGAATAAGAAAATAAAAACAGTCCCGTCAAGAAAAGAAGCGATCGAAAACAGGCAGGTCAGAAAGGAAAGTATTGAATCAAAGACTGATCCGTTGCTTATTGAACAGGAGCCGGCAGAATCCATCTGGTTGAAGTTTACAAAGGGATGGATCCCGTATGTGATCATTGCTGCCATGGGCTTGGGACTGTATGCCAATACCTTTCATCATCAGTTTGCCCTGGATGATGACATCATCATCTGCAAAAATGAATATGTACTAAAAGGAATTGGCGGCATGGGCGATATCATGACCAAGGACGTGTTTGACAGCTATTATAAATCTATGAACCTAACCGCTCAACTAGCAGGGGGGCGTTACCGTCCTTTTTCGGTGGCGACTTACGCGGTTGAACAAGAGTTTATCGGTACGTTGCCGAACGGATTGAAGCAAGACTCCTGGGATCTGAATAAGAACAAGATCAAGGACCCTTCGGAAGATGTGACAGGGGAAGGACTTTTCACCGACCGAGATTTCAAAGTCAAGGGCACTGAACTGAGACATATAGATAATGTGCTTTTATATATACTTGGAGTTAGTATGATTTATCTGTTTCTCAGCCGATTCTTCTTCAAGGAAAATAAGTTTCTGGCTCTGTTGACTTCCTTGCTGTTTCTGGCACATCCCCTTCATTCGGAAGTTGTGGCCAACATGAAAAGCCGTGATGAGATATTGTCATTGACCTTTATCGCATTGACCTTGTACTTCAGTTTTATGTACGTGGAATCAAAGAACAGGATGCAAATCCTTTGGGCCTGTGTTTGTTATTTTATCGCTTTGTTGAGTAAGGAGTATGGGGCTACCTTACTTCTTTTAGTGCCAATGGGGCTTTATGTCTATTATAAGAAACTTCAGGTGTCAGATATCATGCTGCTCATGGGTGGACTTGTCGTAACCTTCGGAATCTATTATTCCATTCGAAGTGGTGTGGTTTTAGATATCGGTTCAAGTAGTGTTCAAGACAGTGAGTTGCTCAATAATCCTTATTTGCTGGCAACCGAGGCACAGGCGAGTGCCACCAAGGTGTTTATGAATTTGAAATATTTCATTTTGTTGATGTATCCGTATGCCATGAGTAGTGATTACAGCTATAACGTGATTCCTTATAAGGAATACACTGACATATCCGTCATACTCAGTATTCTACTTTTGGTTGGAGCTTCTGCCGGTTTTTTTATCGCATTGAAAAAAAGAAGCTGGCTGGCCTTCCCAATCGCCTTTGCATTGGCACATCTATTCTTAGTAAACAACATGTTTTTCAATATAGGTGCTACTATGGGTGAACGTCTGGTTTACCACACATCGCTTGGAACCTGCATGTTGATGGTTTATGGATTTTACTATCTTTTCAGCAGAGTTTTGAAACAAAACGGGAATCTGGCAGCCATCATCTTAGTGCCTATCATTGTGTTGTACAGCGTCAAGACAATTGCACGGAATCCAGCCTGGAAGAATGATTATACTCTCACCATGACGGATGTGAAGACCTATCCGAACAGTATAATGCTGAACGGAAATGCATGTAACCGTCTGATTGAAATGAGTGAGTTTCCAAAGAATGCAGCAGTTGAAAAGAAATTTCTTGACAGTGCTGCCAATTATGGACGAAAGGCCTTGCAACTACACCCTGGATATGTTACCACGTATATGAATATGGGGTTGATTAAATTTAAATTGAATGATGTGGACAGTGCCGCTACATATTGGGATAATGTGATTCGCTTATTCCCAACACATCCGAATGTGCCGCAAATCAGGCAAACCTTGCTGTCGGGTTATTATAGCAGAGCGAATAATATGTTGAAAGAGCAGCGGCCTGATCAGGCTTTGCTCTTCTTACTAAAGGCTTATAAATACACACCTGACAATCCAAATCTTAATTATGATATTGGCAATTATTATTTGATGCTGCAAAATACTGCTAAAGCACGTGAATATTGGACCAATGGCTTGCGCACTTCGCCGGGCGACCAGAATCTCAATAATGCTATGCGATCAATTCAAGGAAGATAATGAGTTTGTTCCCGGTTTATTCCAGAAGTTTCCTGCATGAAGTTTGAATGAATCAATTCAATCGGGATAAATCGTATTTTCGCAACATACTTATTTCATATTTCCGGCGTTATATCAATAGACCAATACGTTATCAAAATGATCAGCAACAAAACCATAATCCTGTGCGGATTACTTTACATGTTTTTTTTGACTTCCTGTCAGGAAGAAGGTCCCGCCGATAATCAGACATCCGGGCATATCAAAATCAGTGTGGATGAAACTTATAAACCTGTTATGGAAGAACAACTCAAGGTGTTCTTAGCAAGATATCCAAACGCTCATATTGTTGCAGAATATAAGCCTGAAGCAGATTGTTTCAAGGATTATTTCGCTGATTCCACCCGGGTCATTTTTGTGACCCGTGAATTGTCAAAGGAAGAAACAGACTTCGGTCTGAGTAAACAGATCGTATCTAAAAGTATGGCAATGGCAAGAGACGCGATAGTTTTTGTGACATCCAAGAATGCGGTTAAAAAAGATTTTAAATTGACAGAACTTAGAAGCATCCTCACAGGACAAGACAATTCAGAATATCAGATTGTCTTCGATAATAAAAACTCCAGTACCGTTCGATATATCACCGACTCACTGATCCCTGGGAAAAAATTATCTGCTAATGTGTTTGCCACCAACAAAAGTGAAGACGTGATTGATTATGTTGCAAAAAATGATAAAGCTATCGGTGTGATCGGTGTAAGTTGGGTCGCCGATCATACGGATTCAACTACTGAATCTTTCCTTCAGCAGGTAAACATAGCCGGCATATGGCCAGATAATGATTCGGTGAATGCTTTCGTAAAACCTTATCAGGCTTATATCGGATTGAAAGAGTATCCTTGTACCCGTAATTTTTATTTTATCACGAAAGAAACATGGCAGGGGCTTGGTTCAGGTTTTGTCAATTATCTTTGCCGCGATGGTCAACTGGTTTTCAGGACAGCTAAAATGTTTCCTCTGCGGGTGAATGTGGTACTTCGTCAGGCAAATGTGAAACACTAATTATTAAATAAATAACAAACACATAGTATTCAGTTTTCTAAAAGTTGAATATGTTTAGCTTCTGAAACTAAATACACTCCTTCAGTCAGGAGAAAAATTAAAAGAAATGAAAAAGATGAAATTTAAAGGCGTATTGGCGATTGGCCTTCTCATGTTATCAGCCAGCCTGTCTGCACAAACGGTAGACGAAGGTATTACGATGTATAAATACGCGCGCTTCGAAAGTGCGAAAAAAATCCTTGAACCGTTGGCAGCATCCAATCCGATGGCCAATTATTACTTGGGGCTTTCTGAATTAGGACTTGAAAACAATGCAGCGGCTAAAACTATTTTTCAAAAGTATCCTGAAGATGTCGCCAATAATTCAGGCACAGCCAGAGTACTTTTTAATGAAAATAAAGGTCCTGAAGCCATGAGCATGCTGACGAAAACAGCTGCAAAAGCTAAAAAGAAAGATTGGGCTCCGCTCCGATACGCAGCTGATGCTATCACATACTCCGAAGGGGGAGATCCTAATATGGCGGTAGAATGGTACAAGAAAGCCATTGAGACAGAAAGAAACGGTGACCTATATATGGGCATGGGAGATGCCTACCGCAAGATGCAAGGAGGAGGAGGTAATGCGATGAGCAGTTATGAAGATGCAGAAGCCTTTCCTGTAACAAAATCTATCGCTAATTATAAGATGGGCAGTCTTTGGTATGCCGCGAAAAATTATGACAGTGCTTTAGTGAAGTTCAACAAGTCCTCTGAACTCGACGATACCAATCCATTGCCTTACAAGGCGTTGGCAGATGCATATTACAGAGTAAAAAAGTACAAAACTGCTAAAGAGAAGATTGAAAAATATCTGGAACGTTCTGACAAGTCAATCACCGATCTGATAGAATATGCGAATGTCCTTTACTTGTCTCAGGATTATCCGAATGCCATAAGTCGTATGAATGAACTAGTGGCTAAAGGAGAAGGGGATAAACGTCCTTATATGTATCGTGTGTTAGGATACAGCCAATACGAAACCAAGGATTATGCGAATGCACTGATGAATATGAATAAGTTCTTTGCTAAGATAGATCCTAAGAAAATCCTGCCAAGCGATTATATCTATTTGGGTAGAATCCTATTGACGGATTCCTTAAAATCTGCCGAAGCAGCCGCAGCGTTTGATAAAGGAATTGCCATTGACACTACCAAGGATAAGGCCCCTTTATATAAGCAATTGGGAGACGCCTTTAAGGATGCCCAGTTATACGGGATAGCGGCACAATACTATCAGAAAGTGCTTGAAACCAACTCGCCTGCCATTGAAGCTAATGACTATTGGTGGTGCGGAGCCATGTATTATTACAACAAGAATTACGAAAGCGCCGATAGCTTGTATAAGCTGATGGGTGAAAAATATCCCACAGAACCTTCAAGCTTTTATATGAGAGGTAACGTAACACTTGCGTCGAAGGATAAGGACTATAAGAATGGCGCCGCGTCAGATTTTTTTACAAAATGGCTCAGCATGGTAAAAATAGATGATCCTGTTAAAAAGAAAAATCTGATTAAAGCATATACCTATCTTGCCATGGTAGCCTATAATGCCGATAAGAAAGAAGAAACGAGAGAATTTGCTACCAAGTTGCAGACTCTTGATCCCAACGATGATACAGCCAAGCAATTAATGGTGGCCCTTGAAGCCATGAAATAATTTGATTATTATCCTTAACTCTATTAAAAGTCGGCAATCCTAGCCGGCTTTTTTTATAGATTGATTTATGCGGCCTCTTTGTTATGGATATTTAGGGCTTGCTGAAAAAGTCTGAAGTGCATCAGGTACGAGCTGGCAAAACGAAGCTGTATTGATATACTGCGAGTTGCAGCCGGCGAAGTAGATGGTGTGCTTCAGGCTAACGAAATTGTGGAAGGTTTCGTAATAGCTGAGGTGCAAGCTTATTGAACT
>CAIQUX010000068.1 GCA_903875055.1 uncultured Bacteroidota bacterium | reverse complement strand
TGTATCCACGACGTATACCGCTACGAGTGCCACAGTAGGTGCGACGTTCAGCTGGACACGTGCTGTTGTTGCCGGTATTAGTAATGCGCTCGGTAGTGGAAGTGGCGCAGCGATAACAGAAACCTTGATCAATACGTCCACCAGTCCTGTGAATGTGATTTATGCAATTACACTCACTGCGAATGGATGTAGTCAAACACAGAATGTAACCGTCACCGTGAATCCAACTCCTACTGTAGGTACTACCGCGACATCAACAACTCTTTGTACCGGAACCTCTACAAGCATGACAGGAACAGGTGCTGTATCATACATCTGGCAACCTGGTGGATTCAGTGGAGTGACATACACAGTGACACCGGCAAGTACTACAACATATACGGTGACCGGCACCAATGCGAATGGTTGTATAAATACTGCAACACGATTGATTACGGTGAACTCATGTGGTACGACTGTCAACCTGAAATTATTTCTGGAAGGCTACTACATAGGTGCAAGCACTATGTTACCTGTATTGATGAATCAGGGAGTCGGTGGGAATGCAACTGTCGCTGATAGTATTGATGTGTTGCTACGATCATCTGTCTCACCGTTTACTGTCATTAATTCAGTACGTACGATTTTGAATACCAATGGAACGGCCGTCTGCAATTTCATCGCAGGAACAGGGAATTATTATATTGAAGTGGTTCATAGGAATGCCATACAGACCTGGAGTAAACTGCCGCTTGCTTTCACAGGAGTGCCTTTCACATATGATTTTACCACAGCAGCCGATAAGGCATACGGTAATAATATGATTCAGGTTTCTACTGGTGTCTGGGCCTTCTTTTCAGGTGATTTGAATGCCGATGAAAATGTCGATTTACTGGATATGACATCACTTGAAACTGCAATCGATAATTTCGTGTATGGCTATTACGCTACTGATCTGAATGGTGATGGTAATGTCGATCTGTTGGATACACCTGTAATCGAAGACAATATCAATAACTTCATCTTTTCGAATCATCCGTAAGATGTTTGCCCACCCAACTCAAAATCCTCTGACGGAAAATATATTTGGCAACGCCTACGATAAGCCTTTTACGCTGCTTAACTTTTAATTATATTTGAGGCAGGGGATTTTTCAACTCATGTTTTCTAATGCTAAAATATTTGTATGCTTTACTTCTTTGTTTTCTTTATCTAAGCGATATTAAGGCGCAGAATTATCATAAAGAATTTTCATCTCCCGAAAAACATCTCAGAGTGAAGTTCTTTATGAAAGAAGGGAAGGCTCGATATGCGGTGGAATACGACGGAAAAAAAATGATTGATGAAGGAAGCTTGGGATTTATTCTGAATCAAAAAGATAGTCTCCTTGATTTTGAATCCGTCAAAACCAATCTTATAGTTCATGAAGGGATTTGGAATACGGTATGGGGACAAACGTCCACTGTGAATGACAATTACACAGAACTGCGTGCTGAATTGATCAGCCGGAAAAAGAAACTGCTTCTGAAAATTAGATTCCGCGCCTATGATGACGGTTTTGCCTTCCGCTATGAAATTCCAACACAAAAGGGACTCTCCAAACCGACCGTTACCTCAGAAGAAAGTCGTTTCACACTGAATGGGAATTATTCCTGTTGGTGGAGCTGGGCCGATTATAACACGCTCGAAAAAAACTATTATCATACGTCTATCGATAGTGCCGTACATGTGGCAACCCCGTTCACGTTGCAACGCGATGATGGTGTTTGTATGAGTATCCATGAAGCAGCTATCATCGATTATTCCACTATGACACTCCGACAAGATACATCCGATTCACATCGGTATAAAGTGAATCTAGTACCGTGGGCCGATGGAAGTCTTGTGAAAACAAATGGCCACCTGATATCGCCATGGCGTGCCTTCATCATAGGTCATTCACCCGCCGCCCTGATTGAATCAAATCTTATCCTCAACCTGAATGAGCCTAATGTACTGAAGGATGTTTCATGGATACGACCTATGACCTACTCTGGTATCTGGTGGGAAATGCATCTCGGATTATCAACCTGGAAGCAAGGTCCTAAACATGGAGCCAATACCAAAAACGCAAAACGCTATATCGATTTTGCATCAGCCAATGGAATCAAAGCGATTTTGATGGAAGGCTGGAATACAGGCTGGGAAAACTGGGGTCAAAAAGACGCTTTCGATTTTGTGACGCCATGCCCTGATCTTGATCTGAAAGAGGTTGTGCGTTATGCGCGCGCAAAAGGTGTTGAGATCATCGGTCATCATGAAACGGGTGGTGATACGGAATCTTACGAGAAGCATCTTAAGGAGGCTTTCAAGATATATCATGATCTGGGTATACGCGTGGTCAAGACAGGTTATGCCGGATCTGTAACTCCGGCAGGTGAATATCATCATGGACAATGTATGGTACGACATTATAATAAGGTGATGCGTATGGCGGCCGAGTATCATATCATGCTTGATGTGCACGAACCTATAGTCCTTTCAGGATTGAGTCGTACCTATCCCAACCTGATGACGGCCGAAGGTGTACGAGGTATGGAATGGAATGCTTGGAGTCAAGGTAATCCGCCTTCACATACATGCACCTTGCCTTTTACACGTGGACTCGCAGGCCCCATGGATTATACAGCCGGCATCTTTGATATCGATCTGTCGGCCCATGCGAAAGAAAGAGTGAAATGGAATGGACCCGATAGTGGCACAACAGCCGTGCATAGTACGTTGGTCAATCAGTTAGCTTTGATGATCATATTGTACAGTCCATTACAGATGGCCGCCGATTTGCCTGAGAATTATACCGGTCATCCTGCCTTCAACTGCATCAAATCATTACCCACTACATGGGATGAATCAAAAGTACTTGATGCGAAAATCGGTGAATATATCATCATGGCCCGACGTAGCGGAACCACCTGGTATATTGCCGGTATCACGAATGAGTCAGGTCGCGAATTGAATCTGTCCTTAGATTTTTTAAAGCAACAGTTGCCCTTCAAAGGCACCTTATATGCGGATGGGAAGGATGCACATTATGAACTCAATCCGGAATCATATACGATTAATCAGGTAAGCTTAACTTCTGATACATTCAACATTAAACTTGCACCGGGAGGCGGATTTGTATTGAAGCTTGAAAAGTAAAATTTGATTTCCTATAAAGCTAGGACACGACAGGCGTTTCTTTTTTTCGCCAGAAAAAATAAACCGGCACACCTAACAATACGATGATGAGTCCGGGAAAACTATTCTCAGGTTTCATATACAGAAGGTTGGCACAAAAAGCGATGGTGATCAAAATATAGATCGCAGGTACAATCGGATAACCGAATGCCTTATAAGGTCGTTCAAGTTCGGGATTCTTTTTGCGAAGGATAAAGATGCCGAGGATAGTGAGGATATAGAACAACATCACCGCAAAAATAACATAGTCAAGCAGGTCGCCATACTTACCTGAGAAGCAAAGGATGGAGGCCCATGCAAATTGTATCCATAAAGCATAACCGGGTTCACCTTTCTTATTATTCTCTTTCATTTTGGCAAAAAATAAACCGTCTTTCGCCATGGCCTGATACACGCGCACACCTGAAAGCACCAATCCATTATTACAACCGAAAGTTGAAATCATGATCAGCAAGGCCATGATGACTAAGGCACCACCGGCAAACATTTGCGAAACAGCCGCCGTGCCTACGCGATCTTTTTCAGCAAACAGGATACCTCTGCCAATTGCATCTGCTGCATGCGGATCGCCATAGAATGGAAGAAGATTGAGGTAGGCGATATTGACCAATATGTATAATCCGATAACGATGACGGTGCCGAAGAACAGGCTAAGTGGGATGCTGCGTTTCGGGTTGTCGATATCGGCCGCAATAAAGGTCACATTGTTCCATGCATCGCTGCTGAAAAGAGAACCTACAAGACCAACACCCATGGCCGTCATTAAGCCGAATAAGCTCAATGTAGTGAATGTCATGCTGCCGTTTTTATCCGTCCCAAATTTTCCATAGTCCCAGAAATGGGCAAGATTATTCTGCCATATTTCAGGATTCCTGAATACGAACAAACCTAATAAGATGATGCCGAACAAGGAAATGAGTTTGGTCGATGTGAAAAGTCGCAGTATGATTTTTCCATATCGAAGTCCACTTGTATTGATAATCGTCAGGATGAGAATAGACAACACACCGAGTAACTGGGCTGCATTGATCTTGAATGTGCCAATCGTGAGCAGGACATGACTGTCGCTGAAAAACGGAAAGAGCACACCGGTATATTTTGCAAAGGCAACACCCACAGCCGCTATCGTTCCCGACTGCACGACCGTAAACAAACTCCAGCCATATAAGAAACCGACCAACGGATTGTAGGCTTCTTTCAGATAGACGTATTGTCCGCCGGCGTGTGGAAACATGCCTGCCAATTCCCCATAACTCAATGCCGCAAAGATGGTCATCAAACCGGCTATCACCCAAAGCAATAACATCCATCCCGGGCCGCCGACAGTTCGTCCCATATCGGCGGCGACAATGAAAATGCCTGAGCCTATCATGGAACTTGCCACGATGAGTGTGGCGTCAAAAAGGGTAAGATGTTTTTTCGTTGACATAGTTGATCCTGCTTCTCTGATGATGTTTTATGAGTGATGATCGTGCGTTGCATTAAGATAGTTCAACGCTTTCATGCCCTCAAAATAAATGTTTATTTGCAGCTATTCAAAGCAAAACGAGTATTCATTTAAATTTGATTAAAAACTTAAGAATTCAAAAATT
Source organism: uncultured Bacteroidota bacterium (assembly GCA_903875055.1). Taxonomy (GTDB): domain Bacteria; phylum Bacteroidota; class Bacteroidia; order Chitinophagales; family Chitinophagaceae; genus OLB11. Next base: position 14,071 of record CAIQUX010000068.1, on the reverse strand, counting down.
TAGCTATTTTTAAACGCAAGTGGAACTCTTGAATTTTATTCAATTGCAAAAACACATCTTTCACTATTCCAAAAATCAGACATGATAAAAATAAAATTTACATTCCTTCTCTTCATTTTATTGCAGGCAAATTTTCTTCTTAAGGCAGGTGTCATCCTCGATACCACATTCAACCATACCGGTGAAGTCTTTAAACCTTTCGGAAATTCATTGACAGCTGTCAGTCATGTCATACAGACAGACGGGCGGATTATCGCAGCAGGGAATGGTAAGTTGAATGGCATTTCTCATAATGTGCTGATGCGTTTTATGAAGAATGGAATCATCGATTCTTCTTATGGCATCAACGGTGTGGTGTCAGATACCTTTCCCAATACGACTACGAATCAGCTTCATGGCGTTGTTTTGCAAAACGATGGAAAACTTATTACAGCAGGTATCGCAGACAGTGTCAGTAAACGATATGTCGTGTTGGCAAGATATGAGACCAATGGTACGCCTGATGTTTCTTTCGGAATTAATGGAAAGGTGATGATCAATATGGTATCAGCAAGTATTCTTGCAGTGGCATTACAATCAGATGGTAAGATCGTAGCTGCGGGTTCGAATGCCGGTGAATTTGCCGTCTATCGTTTTAATCAGAATGGAAGCATCGACAATAGTTTTGGAAGTGGCGGTATGGCATTGACCGCTATCGGAACCCTTCCCTATGATGCTGCCAAAGCGATACTTATACAACCTGATGGTAAGATTGTTGCCGGTGGTGATTCCTATCAAAGTCTCTATTATCTCGCAACCTTAGTTCGTTATAACGCCGATGGAAGTCTTGATGCAAGTTTCGGAACAGGAGGGATTACCGTTACTTCTGTTCAGGGATATTATGATGAGATCAATCATTTGTCGCTTCAGGGTAATGGTAAAATTGTGGCAACCGGAACAACGACCTACGATGCTTTCGGTACAACGCAGAATTCATTCATGGCCTTGCGTTATGATGCCAATGGAATATTGGATGCTGCTTTCGGTAACGCGGGTATGTTGATTGCAAGCATAGGTACTAAGGACGATAAATGTTTTTCTAATGTCATTCAGCAGGATGGAAAAATAATTCTGGCGGGATATACAACTGATGCCAGTGTCAATTTGAATTTTGTCATGCTTCGACTTAATACTGATGGAACGTATGATACTTCCTTTGGGAACGGCGCGATCGTTGAAACGAGTATTGTCTTTGGAACAACGAACTATAACGACCATGGACAATCCGTGGCACTACAGGCCGATGGTAAAATCGTATTACTGGGGCACACGGCTTTTTCCAATAGTTCTCAATTTGCCCTTGTTCGATACACTACTGAATTTGTGTTGGGGCTGTCTGATATTGAACGTCCTTATTCGTCATTTCATGTGTATCCGAATCCTTGCCATGATCAGCTTACAATTCAAACGAACATCAAGTCAACAGCTAAAGAGTATCTACAATTGTTCAATACAAATGGTGAGCGAATTTATTCACAGCAGATAGAAAACCAGCAAGCACAAATTCCTATGGCTCAGTTCGCTGCAGGTGAATATCTGATCAGGTATAATAATCAAACGCATAAAATTTTGAAGAAATAATCAGTTGCATCAGCACTTTTATTTCTTCAGCATGATCAATCCGATTTCTTTTTCACGAACCGACTTGTTGTACGTTTTGATATCGGTGTCAAGAATGGTTTTGAAGGTATTGATCTCGACATCGATCTTAGTCGCTACATCTTGATAGGCATCTTGCGCCGATTGTGAAGGTGCGGTATGTTGGTTAGCCGCATTGAATACACCGGCTAATTTATCATTCAGTCGGATAGGGTAGTTCAGTACATCCTGTCCGCTTTTAGCTTTGGTCTGATACAGATGTTCTTCCACTTCGGTCAGTTTCTTATTGATCTTCTTACCCATGCTGTCCAAATCTTTCGGATAGTCGTCACCCATCTTATCTTTCAAGGCATTGATCTGATTGCGGATATTCCGGATGTCCTTGATGGTTTTTTGTGTCTTCTCGAATTTATTTTTAATGGTATTCAGGAAATCAAATTGAGCTGCATAATCAGCATCGGATATTTCATAGTTAGGATCCTTCTTGACAAGTACAGGAACGGTCACCGAATCATGGTCGATGTTGATTTTTACATGATATTCACCCGGTGCAATCTGATAGCCTCCTACATTGCCATTCCATAATATCATGTCATCGATCTTATCGACGCCTTTGATATAGAGGTTCCAGGAAAACATATTCATACCACTCTCCACGGTAAACGCTTCATCTTTATCGCTGCTTGTGTTTTTGAATGTACGTATCAGGGTATCTCGTTTATCATAAATTGAAATGCTGACCTTGGTACTATCTTCTGCTTTCCTGATATAATAATCGATACGTAATCCACCCACAGGATTCATGCCTTCATTCACCACATTCTTATTCTGATAGCCATTCATGCGATAGCAAGCGGTCGGTTGAAATACATGAAAGGACTCAGATAACAAACCTTCATTCAACTGATGAAGCATGGTCAGATCATCCAATACCCAGAAGCCTCTTCCTTGAGTTGCCACGATCAGGTCATTGTTTTTGATAGTCAGATCGGTGATGGGTACTGTAGGTAGGTTCAATTGAAAAGGATCCCAGTTCAGACCATCATCGTAACTGATATACATGCCTTGTTCGGTACCACAATATAGGATTCCTTTCTTTAAAGGATCAGCGCGCAGACAACGGGCAAAATGATGAGTAGGTATCCCTTTGGTGATGAGCTTCCAAGTATTTCCATAGTTGCTTGTCTTGTAGATGTAAGGAGTTTCATCATCCAGTTTGTAACGAGTACCCACTACATAACAGGTTCCTCCATCATAAGGTGATGGCTCTATACAATTGATCATCATCCATTCCGGTATGCCTTTCGGATTCGCCATCGTCCAGTTGTTGCCACCGTCCTTTGTCACATGAATCAATCCATCATCACTACCACACCAGATCACATTTTTCTCAGCCGGACTTTCAGCGACGGCAAAAATGGTGCAATAATATTCAACTCCGGTATTGTCTTTGGTAATGATACCACCACTAGGTGCCTGCTTGCTTTTATCATTCGTGGTGAGATCGGGTGAGATTGCTTTCCAATGCTGACCTTCATCTTCAGTAACAAAAAGTTTATTGCCGGCTGCATATAACTTCTTCGGGTTATGAGGGGAAAACAAAATCGGGAAGTTCCATTGAAAACGATAGAGCAGTGTATCGGCACCATCACCGATAGGCGATACCGGATAGACACTCACGGTGCGGCTTTCGCCTGTCCTGTGATTCAATCGGGATATATAGCCTCCATAGTTACCTCCATACACAATATCGTCATTTAAGGGATCGGCAGCCAGGTAGCCGCTTTCAAATCCTGCGGTACTACTCCAGTCTTGTGAACCTATGCCACCGTCGTAAGTTCGGCTAAGGATGCGTACGCTGCTGTTGTCTTGTTGACAACCCAGGATGCGATAAGGGAAATGGGCATCGGTTGTAACGCGATAAAATTGGGCTGTAGGTTGATTGTGGTAAGAGCTCCAGTTGCGGGCGCCATCAAAACTTATTTGTGCACCACCATCATCGGCGATGATCATCCGTTGACCATCTTCGGGATCTATCCATAGATTGTGATGATCGCCATGGGGTGTATTCACTTGCGAAAATGTTTTTCCGCCATCATTGCTTTTATAAAATTCCACATTACAGATATAGACCAGATTCTCATTCTTAGGGTCGGTGAATATTTTACTGAAATACCAGGCTCGTTGACGGATCTTGCTTTCATCATTCTGTTTGGTCCAGGTCTCACCTGCATCCGTACTCACAAATAAGCCACCGCTTTTACTTTCAACAAGGGCATATAATTTATCGGTATTCGACGGACAAAGGCTGATACCGATAATACCCAATGTGTCTTTCGGGAAACCTTTATGTTTCGAAATTTCTGTCCATGTGTCTCCACCGTCCGTGCTTTTCCATAGTGCACTTCCTTCACCGCCGCTTTCCATGCTATAAGGTGTTCGTTTCACACGCCATGTGCTGGCATAGATCGTATTCGGATTTGTATTGTCCATGGCGATATCTACTGCACCGGCCTCATCATTCACAAATAAGACATTCTTCCAGGTCTTACCCCCATCAATAGTTTTAAACAGACCTCGTGCATTATTGGCACCAAATAAATGGCCTATTGCAGCACAATACACCACATCAGGATTTCTTGGATGGAAAACGATCTTAGTGATATGTCTGGTATCATCAAGGCCGCAATGTTTCCATGACTTGCCACCATCTGCACTCTTCCACATACCATGACCTTCGCTTACATTACCACGCAAGGTATTCTCGCCCATACCAACATAAATAAGCAATGGGTCGGTGGGGCAAACTTCTACGCTGCCTATACTGCCTCCGAAATATTTATCCGAAATATTTTTCCAGTTACTGCCACCATCTTTGGTCTGCCACACACCGCCTCCTGTTGAACCCATGTAAAAGACCTGTTTGTTCTTTACATCGCCGCAAACACCGCTTGCTCGGCCACCGCGAAAGGGACCGATATTCCGGTATTGATAGTTTTTAAACAACACCGAATCCATAGGATAGTTGGATTGTGCGAAGGACGTGAATAAACCAAGGAATAACAGTGGAAGGAGGAGTCTTCGGCAAAGTGCAGACCAAGACGCAAATTCAACAAATTTTTTCATTGTGTGAAGATAAAATAATTTTTGTTGTATGTCGATTGTTATACTAATGTGATATTCAAGAGAGACCAAACTCATGTGGATACCTAATAGTGGTAAATGCTGATGCTTATTTTGTTTAGAATAAATGAAGCAAAGTGAAATTTGGTCTATTACAATATTCCAATCGGTATCATATAGAATATAACTGATCGAGGATTCCCTTTCACGACTGAAAAGTAACTTCAAAATGAAAGCAATATCAATGAATGAATCAATGGGTCGGGTTCATACTTTCGCTATTCGTCCTCAAACACATCCTTACTACTGAACATACTGCCGAACAGGTCTTTGAACTGAACTCCTTTGACCAAGGCGTTTTTTCCAATAAGGGAATGCTCGGCTAATCCGAAGAGTACGAATTCCATCATAGTCAACTTTTCGTTCTCAGGAAGATCAGGCATGTGCAAGACAATAAGATTCTCCAAACCGGGAACAGCCATCAGCGTTTTCGTATAATCATTCTCGTTGGCCATCAACATCAGATCAACTTCATTTCCTGCAGAGAACCATTCAACAATTACCTTATACGGACTCACTTCTTTCTTCTTCTTGAGTTTGCTCGGATCAGGGAAAAGCTCGACAAACTGATTACGGATAGCTTTGCTCAACAGACTCAATGCCACCATACCGGCGCCTTCCTGTTCGCCTTCATACACAAGTTCTATCTTTCCGTTTACGGCCGACACTACACCTGACAGGTCGCTAATACGTGCAGTTGTTTTTTGTTCGGTATTCATCAGCATACGTCGTTCAGCGGTACTCACCAGATTTTCATACGCTGAAATAGTCAATCGTGCCGACACGCCGCTTTTCGAATCAACATACTCACTCTCCCTCGCTTCAAAGGCGATACGCTCTATGAGATTGGCAACAAGTTCACCCACCTGCACATGTTCCTTTTGCGCTTTGCTGAGTTTGGCTTCCTGTGCGGTGATGGCGCGTGATAGTTCGATGCTTTTCGGATAATGGGTAAGTATCTGACTGCCGATTCGATCTTTCAACGGTGTGACGATACTACCGCGATTGGTATAATCTTCAGGATTGGCGGTGAAGACAAACTGGATATCGAGCATAAGTCGAAGTTTGAAACCTCGTATCTGTATATCACCTTCCTGTAAGATATTGAACAACGAAACTTGTATCCTTGCCTGCAGATCGGGCAATTCATTGATCACAAAAATACAGCGGTTGCTTCGCGGAATGATACCATAATGAATGACACGTTCATCGGAATAACTTAATCGGAGATTAGCCGCCTTGATCGGATCGACATCACCGATCAGATCAGCGATGGAAACATCGGGTGTAGCCAGTTTTTCGACATAACGTTCCGAACGATGTAACCAGGCGACCGGCGTGGCATCGCCTAATTGAGCTATCTTTTCTTTACCATAGGTTGAGATCGGATGCAAAGGATCATCATTCAATTCACTGCCTTCGATAATGGGCATATACTCATCCAGGAACTCGGTGATCTGACGTGCGATACGGGTCTTGGCTTGTCCGCGAAGTCCAAGTAAGTTGATATTATGTCGCGAAAGGATGGCGCGTTCCACTTCAGGAATGACAGTATCTTCGAAACCGATGATACCGATAAAGACGGGTTCCTGATGTTGTATTTTGCGGATCAGATTTTCACGTAATTCATCTTTGATGCTTCTGCTGATATATCCGCTTTTTCTGAGATCGCCCAGTGTTTTGATGTCTGTATGCATTCGTTTAAAACTTCTTTTTTTTATTACGTTCAAAATCTTCAAATATGAATTCGCCTAAACCCTGCAAAGATGTATAAAAAGCTTTGCCCTGATTAGCTTCGGTAAAATCATGGACGAATTCCTGCAGGTAAGGATCGCTGGCTACCATGAAAGTGGTGATGGGTATTTTCAGTCGACGGCAACTTTGTGCCAAGGTGAGACATTTGTTCAGGATCTTCTGATCAAGACCGAAACTGTTCTTATAATATCGTCCATGCTCCTTGAGGCAGGTTGGTTTGCCATCGGTAATCATGAAGATTTGTTTGTTGGCATTTTTCCGTCGGCGTAAGAGATCCATAGCCAGTTCGAGTCCCGCCACGGTGTTGGTATGATACGGCCCTACCTGCAGATAAGGCAGGTCTTTAATTTCGATTTGCCAGGCATCATCACCGAATACGATGATGTCGAGGGTGTCTTTAGGGTATTTACGTTTGATCAGCTCGGCCAGCGCCATGGCCACATTCTTGGCCGGTGTGATTCGATCTTCGCCATAGAGGATCATGGAGTGTGAAATATCGATCATCAACACGGTGCTGGTCTGTGTCTTATGTTCCTTCTCATTCACTTCCAGATCATTTTCCGTGATACGGAATTCACCGATACCATTATTGATCTGTGCATTCTTCATCGATTCCAGCATGGAAATTTGTTCGAGTGAATCACCAAATTGAAACGGACGGATATCACTGCTGCTTTCTTCACCGTTGCCAGTATATTTGGTCTGATGATTGCCTGACTTTCCTTTCTTAAGTTTGCCGAAAATCTTTTCAAGCGCCTGTTGACGGATAGCCTGTTCAGTCTTGGCAGTAATGATAAATTCTCCATCACCCGGATTTTCCTCTTTGATATAACCGCGGTCTTTCAGTTCCTGAATAAAATCGCCGATACCATAATCGGGTGTGGTGAGCTTGTATTCTTTATCGAGCTCGGTGAGCCAGCTGATGGCTTCATCAAAATCGCCACTGGTGTGAGTGAGGAGTTGTTTGAATATACCGAACAGCCTCTCAAACGGAGTTTCATCGGGTGCACTGTAATTGGAAAAACGATAGCCTATCATACTGGAAGGATTCAAAAATAATTAAACTTTAGCGCCTCTGAAAAAGAATAATCAGGGAGGGATAGAGAAAAAGTATGGGTGGCAGTAAAGGACACCAATCAGGAAATCATTTTGTGTGTATTTTCCTACCTCGACTTATTCAAACGGAACCTGCAAGCTATAGTTAGTGACAGGTTTCAGAGGTGATACCTGAATGAATCGCGGCAATAGATTGATGGAACGGAGAATAGCTTTATCTTACATTTCATTGAGACTCATTACAATAGTTGCGGACGATATCGCACCATCGGTACCCATCACAAATTCGGCTTCAACGAGTCCTGATTTTTTTTCCTGAATATTAAGGATTTCTTTTATGATAAGTTTCCTCAAGGTATCCTTGAGATGTGCCTTTCCGTTACGGAATACATCCCCAAATAAAAAGTCGAACTTAAATTCCTCATGTCGACCTGATTGAGGTACTATCTGCCAGATTCATGAAAAATCGAACCAGATTCTCATCAAATGTTACCAGTTACTCATTGTCTTCTGCATAATTATTATTAACGAGTATTTTTAAGCCTGAATAAGGGAGCGTTCAATCTTGTATTTCATAATGGGATGAATGTCTTCTTCAAATTTGGAAGTGGTAGACGTTCAATCTGACACCATGATAACAAAGTTTCATCGCATAAAGTACTTTATTTCGATGAAAGACTTAAAGACAAAACCGTTTAATAACACTTATCATATGACAAACTTTACAACACTTTTTCAAACACAAATCGCCAGAGCCCGATTCCTGACCTTCCTGCTATTGGGTATATTCTTCACTAGTTCAACCGCAATTGCGCAAGGCACCTGGACAACCTTGGCGAATACAGCCCCTCATCAAAATCTGGGGGTGCTGGTATTATTGTCAGATGGTACTGTAATTTGTCATTCCAATTCCGGAGGAGGAGATGGCTATGGCAATACTTGGGATAAATTGACACCCAATGCTTCCGGAAGTTATGCTAATGGAACCTGGTCGAGTATCGCTCCGATGGCAAGTACCCGTTTACATTACTCATGCCAGGTGTTAAAGGATGGCCGTGTGTATGTATGTGGTGGTGAATATGGAACAGGAGGCTATAAAGGCGAGGTGTATAATCCGCTTACGAATAGTTGGACTAGCGCACCGAATCAAACTTCTTTTGTATCAGATGCGAATTCTGAAATTCTGGAGGATGGCAGGGTGTTGCAAGCCATTGTATGGGCTGAGCCAACTACAAAAATCTATAACCCAGCCACTAATACTTACACAAATGGCCCCAATGCGTTAGGTTCCAATAATGAATCAAGTTGGTTGAAGTTACCAGACAACAGCATTCTATATGTAACAGTAAACGGCACACAATCACAACGTTATATCCCTGCTACGAATACTTGGATCGCTGATGCAAACTGCGCCGTGAATTTGTATGATCCTTATGGATCTGAAGCAGGAGGTTGCTGGTTATTACCTGATGGACGTGGTTTCTTTATCGGTGCAACAGGGCACACAGCCTTTTATACACCCTCCGGAACCACAGCACCTGGCACATGGGCAGCAGGACCGGACCTCCCGGGTGGCTTGGCTACACCAGATGCACCAGGTTGCATGATGCCTGATGGACGCATTCTGCTTGCACTTTCACCGGCACCAACAGCGGCTCAACATTTCCCGAAGCCTACTAGTTTTTATACGTATGATTATCTAACGAATTCATACACTTCGGTTCTTGCACCGGGTGGTGGAGCTTCCATAAATAAGGAAAGTTATACTTGCAATATGCTTCAATTACCAAATGGACAAGTTCTCCTCGGTATTTTCAGCAGCAATCAATATTACGTATTTACACCAAGTGGTTCAAATTTAACAGCATACAGACCTGTCATTTCAGGAATCACTCAAATTGCGGCGAATACATATCGGATCACCGGTACACGATTCAATGGTATCAGTGAGGGCGATAATTATGGCGATGATCAGCAAAATGCTACTAATTATCCGGTCATCCGTTTAACTAATGGTGCTAACGTCTACTATTGCAGATCGTATAATTGGAATTCAACCGGTGTTCGACGAAGCGCACCTGATACGGCTTATTTTACAACACCTGCAGGCTTACCTAATGCAACCTATAACCTAGTTGTAACAGCTAATGGTAATCCGTCATTAAATACTACGTTTGTTCCTAACCTTGTGGCCTCTGTGGATATTGCTATCAGTTCAGGTAATAATCCGGGTTGTGATGGCAACCCGGTTACCTTTATTGCCACCCCCAATAATGGCGGAGCTACGCCGACCTATCAATGGAAGTTGAATGGTGTTGCGATATCTGGTGCTACGAATTACTATTATACCACCTCTACATCGTTACAGAGCGATGTGATAACCTGTGTGATGACAGCCAGCATTGTAGTCACCGGAAGCCCTGCTACGTCAAATCCCATCACCATGGAAGTTAATGATAATAACGCTGTCATTACCTCATCGGCAACCCCGTCTACGCTATGTAAAGGAGCTTCTGCCAGTTTAGCGGCCAGTATAGCTTATTGTCAACCTACATACACAACCGGGGCAATATACGGAGATTATATTGGTCGGGTAGCGATAACAGGAACGACACTCAATAATATTACTCTCGGTGCAGGGAGTCCTTTCTACACCTTGTATCCTGCCTCCGGTTCAACAACCGCATCACTGACAGTAGGGACTACCTATACCCTGGTACTCGCCCCCGGGACATATGGTTCAAATAACCAATTAGCCGCCTGGATAGATTATAATCAGGATAAATCATTTAGTGGTGATGAGAAATTAGGGCAGGTCCTGATCAATGCGGCCTATCCGACAACAGCGAATATTGTGTTCACAGTGCCAGCAACCGCGAAGAATGGACAGATCAGGTTGCGTGTGCGTGAAGCTTATTCTAATTTGAATATTGATCCTTGCAAATCCTGGTCCTTTGGTGAGACAGAAGATTATCTTTTAACGTTGAGTGGAGGAGGTACGGCTACTGCCATTGTGTTTGATTGGGCCAATGGAACAAGTCCAGCTTCAGGAACACCGGTAACAGGTACTCCTGATTATTCACAAACCTATACAGTCACTGTTACGGATGTGCACGGATGCACCACCAATTCGACTGCACCAGTGGTGGTGAACTCACCAAATATTAATGCCATCGCTTCGCCGGTGATCCTTTGTTCGGGAGCCACATCAAGCTTATCTGTAAGCAAAGTGAATTCATATTGCTATCCTATTTCAGTTCATGGGACTGCATACGGGGATTATATTACCAAGGTGAATATTTCAGGAACTACACTGAACAATACTACCGGAGCCTCTGCAAGTCCTTTTTACACTGTTTATCCTGCCTCTGGGGCTACCACAACTACGTTGACTGCAGGGGGAACTTATGCCTTGATCTTAGCTGCTGGAAGTTATCCTTCGTATAATAATATTGCGGCCTTTCTTGATTTTGATGGGGATTATATTCTCAATACAGGGCTAGAAAAATTAGGAGAAACCGGCTATATTAATGCTAGTCCGGCTACAGGGACCATTACGTTTACTGTTCCGCTTTGGGCTAAAAACGGATTACATCGTTTACGTATCAGGGAAGCTTATGGAACAACGGGTATTGATCCTTGCACCCAATATTATTATGGGGAAACTGAAGACTATGATGTTACCATTACCGGTGGTATTAATGAAATAGCTTACACATATAGCTGGTCAGCCGGAACAACCCCTTCAACAGGTACCCCGGTTACAGTAACACCCATCAGCAGTTCACAGTATACAGTCACTGCCACTGATCAATATGGATGTACAAGTACTGACGCTGCATCCGTCATTGTAAGTTCACCAGATTTTACATTGAATGCATCTCCGGCTGTCATTTGCCAGGGAGCAACCTCCACCTTGACAGCGGCAATTGCCCCTCTTTCATTCTGTCAACCGTATTATTCTGCGGGTACTTATGAGGGCGACTACATTTCTCAGGTGACCATACCAGGTACTACACTAAATAATATAAGCGTGGGTGAACCTTCACCTTATTATATTTTGTACCCTGCATCCGGAAGCACAACGGCTACACTAACAGCTGGAAGTACCTATACAATTACCCTGGGGGCTGGTTCTTATACCTATAACAACCTTGCGGCCTGGATTGATTATGATCAGAATGGGCTATTCTACAATCCGCTTGAAAAGCTTGGCGAAACCATTGGATTGGGAACGGGTGTCACCACAAGCTTTGTATTCACGGTACCTTCTTACGCACAAAACGGAATTGCACGATTACGCGTAAGGGAAGCTTGGGCTTACACCAATATGGATGCATGCGCAGCGTCTATATTTGGTGAGACTGAAGATTATGACCTAACGATCACAGGAGGTTCTGCAGCAGATACTTATGCTTGGTCTGCAGGAACCACGCCAGCCACAGGTAACAGCGTTACAGCTTCGCCAGCTTCTTCACAGAATTATACAGTCACTGCGACCGATGGATTTGGATGTACTAAAACAGGAACAGTTTCAGTTGTTGTGAATTCACCGGCATTTTTAACTGTTGCCGCACCACCTGAAATTTGTGCCGGCGGCAGCTCTTCTTTAACGGCGATCAGTAATTATTGTCAGCCGAACTATATTTATGGAACCGGATCAGGAGACTATATTACACTTGTATCAATAGCAGGTACTCCTTTGAACAATCCTACTGGCCCTTCCGGTAGTCCTTTTTATACCTTATATCCGGCCTCCGGGGCTACAACAGCTTCGTTGAGCGCAGGATCTACCTATACCATCACATTGAGCCCGGGAACGTATTCAAGTAATAACAATCTTGCCGCCTGGATCGATTACGATCAGAACTCTGAACTAAGTGCCGGCATTGAAAAGCTTGGCGAAACAGGTTGGGTTGCCGGTTTATCAACCAACACCTTTGTCTTCACGGTACCAGCTTGGGCTAAGAACGGGCAGACACGATTAAGGGTGAGGGAAGTATATTATAATACGAATTTGAGTTCGTGTAATAACTCTAATGTTGATTATTATGGGGAAACAGAAGATTATACTATCACGATCACAGGTGGTGTTGCTGCTACAGCGGGGGCTACTTTCAGCTGGTCTGCGGGTACAACACCAACAACCGGAAGCCCGGTTAGTGTTACACCAGCCTATTCACAATCGTACACAGTGACTGCAACAGATGCCGCAGGTTGTACCAGAACAGGAACTGTTCCGGTGCTAGTTCATGACTTGCCAGGTGTAGTCGCTACAGCAGCACCTTCCACCATATGTTCAGGAGCCTTTTCTATTCTCACGGCTAGTTCACCTTCACTAGCAGCCTATTGTATCCCTACTTACTATAGTGGATCAGGATTTGGAGATTATATTGGGTCTGTGGCTTTATCCGGAACTACCCTTAACAATGTCACTACTGGAGCGGCTAGTCCTTTCTATACTTTATATCCTGCCAGTGGGTCAACAACGGCCTCATTATATGCTGGCTCTACCTACACTCTTACGCTTGGATCAGGAACCTTCTCAGCCTATAATAATCTAGCGGCATGGATTGATTATGATCAAAACCATACCTTGAACGCCGGTTTGGAAAAGCTTGGAGAAACAGGCTTTATCGCAGGGTCAAGTACCGGGTCCTTCGTATTTACAGTACCAACATGGGCTATCAATGGTACGACCCGGCTACGTGTAAGAGAAATTTATTTTGCGAGTGGATTAACATCCTGTGATGCGGCATCATTTGGAGAAACGGAAGATTATGATATCACTATTTCAGGTGGAGTCAGTCCAACGGCAACTAACTATTCTTGGGCACCAACAACCTCTCCAGCAACAGGTGCTGTTGTGAATGCAAGCCCTGCGGTCAATACTACGTATACAGTGACGGCGAGTGATTATTATGGTTGTACCAATACCACATCAGCACTGATCACGGTGATTCCAAACGTGAGTGCATCAGCCACTTCATCAACCATCTGTCTTGGTGGATCTACCACCTTGAATGCCAGTGGTCCAGGGACCTATACCTGGCAGCCCGGTGGATTAAGTGGGGCATCTGTAATTATTTCACCGACCACCACAACGACTTATACCGTTACCGGAACTGCTCCAGGCACACCTTGTATCAGCACAGCTACTGTTACTATTACCGTAAATCCATTACCAACGATTGGTACAACGGTTACAAGCGCATCGATTTGTATTGGTTCTTCAACCAGCATTACCGGAACCGGAGGTGTTAGCTATACCTGGCAACCCGGGGCCTTGAGTGGCACCAGTATTACTGTCACACCTATCGCTTCGACTACATATACAGTAACTGGAACCGGAAGCAATGGTTGTTCCAATACTGCCACCAGACTGATTTCCGTCAATCCATTACCTAGTGTTGGAACCACGGTTACAAACACCTCAATA
>CAIQUX010000067.1 GCA_903875055.1 uncultured Bacteroidota bacterium | reverse complement strand
CTCAGTGTCTTGTTGTCTGCCTCCTATATCTTGTACAAAGCCGATTGGACTGGTATCAGGAATGATTCCTACAAAAAAATGGATTTGCCGTATAAATATGGTACCAAACTGAATGATATCTCAGCCAACCTTCGTTTGAATTATCATTTGTATGTCGACAAGGAATGGGATATCTATATCGGTGGTGGTGCAGGATACAATTATTTCAGCAGTAAGGATTTTACTACCTATACGCCTGAGGATTCTACATTCAAATCACAGTTCAAATTACCTTATCCTGTTTCTTACGAGATGTCATTCGGGATACGATATTATTTCCTGACAAGGACGGCTATTTATCTGGAAGCAGGTATGGGCAAGTCGCTCGCACAGGCAGGATTTGTATTTAAGTTCAGGCATAGGAAAAGAGGATAGTTTTATTATATTTGCAAAAATTTTATCGACATGAGCGGGACATTATTATCAATTTATGAGGTAGGCAATTTTATCGGATACTGGGGTTGTATCATTTACATCCTTGTCATGGCCGTGGCCTGCGTGTTCGTGATGAGAAAGTATCTGAAAGAGGATTAATCCGTTTCGTTTCAATTACACCTTCAGGGAATTTCATCTGTTTTTAGCCGGAAGGAAAAGCCCCTGATGTTCAATCAATCAATTTATGGGTTCCACAAGAAAAGATATTGCTAGTCTCCGTCAGGATTATTCGTTGGCATTTTTGTTGGAGACCGATGTGCACCCTGATCCTGTTGAGCAGTTCCGTCTATGGTTTCACGAGGCAGTGGAAGCAGAAATTGATGATGTCAACGCAATGACGCTTTCCACGTCAGATGAAAATGCCAAACCACATTCTCGTATTGTTTTACTTAAAGGCCTTGAAGAGAATCAGTTTGTTTTTTTTACAAATTATGATAGCCATAAAGGAAAAGAGTTAAGCCAAAACCCGCATGTTTCTCTTGTTTTCTACTGGAAAGAATTGCAACGGCAGGTCCGGATAGAAGGTATGGCGGAGAAAATTAGGGCTGCTGAATCAACCCTATACTATCACTCTCGTCCTAAGGAAAGTCAGATAGGCGCCTGGGCATCTGCGCAGAGCGAAGTGCTGTCGGGCCGCGAAGAACTTGAGGCGCGTTTCAAAACCTTACAGGAAAAATACCAAGATACGGAAGTGCCCAAACCTCCTCATTGGGGCGGTTATACTGTAAAGCCAACCTTGATTGAATTTTGGCAAGGGCGAAGCAGCCGTCTACATGACAGATTATGTTATTCCTTACAACTAGGTGGACAGTGGGAAATGAAGCGTCTGAATCCGTAAGTAGTTTACAATATTAATTTTGTTTCTGGATTCTTATAATCAACTTAGTATCTAATTCCCCTTTGCAGATTCCCCGTTTAAAAATCACAGTTTATCCAAAAAAACTTCCGCTTTTTCAGTTTCAGCATTACTTTCGGCGCATGAAAAAAATACTTGTATCCTTAGCAGTCATGCTTATCGCAGGACATCAACTCGAAGCACAAGATAATCTGGTGAATTCTCTGAAGGCGAATCAGTCAGATAGCGCCAAACTGAAATTTCAGTTTACACCGGTCATCAATTTGGAAAATTCACCGGTCAAAAGTCAGGGAAGTTCAGGCACCTGCTGGAGTTACTCCGGCAATTCCTTTTTGGAAAGTGAGATGATTCGGAACGGTAAGAAATTTGTCGACCTGTCAGAAATCTATACCGCCCGTTGTGCCTATATCGAACGAGCGAAAACATATGTGCGAATGCATGGAAATGTGGGTTGGGGCGATGGAGCCGAACTGCATGATGTAATAAGTACGTACAAGAAATATGGAGCAGTACCATACGAAGTATATACCGGTCTGAACTATGGCACCTCTAAGAATAAATTCGGAGAGATGCAAGCTGCGCTGGAAGGGATGTTGAAAGGGATTATTGAAAATAAAAACGGCAAGCTGACTAAAAACTGGTTACCTGCTTTTACGGCGGCTTTAGATGCCTATCTCGGTAAGGTTCCTGAAACATTCAAGTTTAATGGAAAAGAATACACACCACAGACATTTGCGAAAGAAGTGGTTGGTATTCAACCTGAACAGTATATCGAAATGTCATCGTTTACATTTGCACCTTATTATGAACCGACTTTATTATTGGTTCCGGATAATTGGAGTCTGCAAAGTGTCTACAATCTGCCATTAGATGAAATGACTGATGTTGTAGATCATGCGCTTGAAAATGGATACACTGTTGCCTGGGCTACGGATGTCAGTGAAAAGTATTTCAGTTGGAAAAATGGTGTGGCTATTGTTCCGGAGAAAGAAATTGAGGATATGGATGCAGATGAACTAAAGAAAATGTTTGATGGGCCTCAGAAGGAGCGCGAAATTACTCCACAGGTTAGGGAAGATGCCTTTGATAATTATACCACGACCGATGATCATGGAATGCATATCGTAGGACTAGCCAAAGACCAGAACGGCAAGGAATACTATATGGTGAAGAATAGTTGGGGTGATAAGAACGATTACAAAGGGTATTTATATGTGTCGAAAGCCTACTTCAGGTACAAAACCACAGCAATTCTCGTCAACGAAGGAGGTATTCCTGGCAGTACGATGAGAAAACTGAAATAAGAAATTTCGGGTATTCAGAAATTGAATAGAACGAAAAACTTTTAGCCTAAGCGCTCATATATGATGGCAGCCCCCTGACCAACTCCTATACACATCGTTGCTAATCCGTATTTGACGTTTCTTCGTTTCATTTCATGCAATAAGGTGGTTGAAATTCGCACACCACTGCAACCCAGAGGGTGTCCTAATGCAATGGCACCACCATTCACATTCACTCGGGCAGGATCTACACCAAGCTCCTGCATACATGCAAGGCTCTGTGAAGCAAAGGCTTCATTCAATTCAATCAGACCGATATCTTCAATAGACAGACCTGCACGTTTGAGAGCTTTTATTGTAGCCGGCACGGGACCAATACCCATGATACTCGGATCTACCCCGGCAATCGCCATACTTTTGATGATGGCCATAGGTTGAAGATCATATTTCTGGACTGCATTGTCATTTGCCAAAAGAATCGCTGCCGCGCCATCATTCACTCCGCTGGCATTGGCGGCGGTTACCGTACCGTCCTTTGTAAAGGCGGGTTTCAATTCCGCCAGTTTTTCAACTGGGGTCAAACGAGGATGTTCATCTTTTTCGAACATCATTTTTTTACCCTTACCTAAATCAATTTCTACAGAAATCAATTCATCCGAAAACATATTGGATTTATGAGCATTCTCATATTTCAATTGACTGTTGTAAGCGAAAAGGTCCTGATCTTCACGACTGATATTCCATTGTCTGGCTACATTTTCGGCAGTCTCACCCATACTATATGGATGATGTAGTTTTGACAAGGCAGGATTGATAAAACGCCATCCGATAGTCGTATCAAAAACTTCAGCTTTTCGACTGAAAGCATTGTCACTTTTACCCATCACAAAAGGCGCACGCGTCATACTTTCGACGCCGCAGGCAATCATAAGATCTCCATCCCCACATCGAATGGCTCGGCTGGCATCCATGATAGCTTGAAGGCCTGAAGCACATAAACGGTTCACAGTATTCCCTCCGACGGTAATCGGCAATCCGGCCATTAAGGAAGCCATCCTTGCTACATCCCGGTTGTCTTCACCTGCCTGATTGGCACAGCCTGCAATGACATCTTCTATGGCATTCACATCAATATTTTCATTTCGCTGAATCAGCGCTTTAATCGTTAAAGCCAGCAGATCATCCGGTCTGACAGAACTGAGTGAACCGCCGTATTTTCCTATAGGTGTGCGCAAGGCATCAATGATATATGCATTCAACATGAGAATTTTTTTGTAAAGATAGGGGAGCCTAACTGATAATCGAATGATTTGATAATTTGTTCGCTCAGCCAAGTTTCTTTTTAATTTATTGATCAAATGTAACTGATAAGAATACTTGACGACAGGTTCATCGCTTAGAATTTTCCCATTCCTAAAAAAAGAATAATAAAAATCGGCTCATCGCCAACGAAAGGAAATATAGGTTCGTCTATCATCACATAACTCTCTCCCAAGAGTTTTTTTATCCCCTTTGTGTTTTTTAGTGAAAAATAAGAAGCGAGCCCCGGAGCTCGCTTTTTAGTATTATTGTCTATCAACTATCGGTGCTGTATTCATCATTTTAATACCTCTGTGACTTACATTTGCCCCATGAAGAGGAACTTACTTTATTTGATGATTCTTGTTGTTCTTGGGTTTTTGACTTATTATTTCGTCTTTCGTGAAGACCAACCCGACTATGATATCCAGGAAGCTAATTTTACAGTTAAGAATGTAGATGATATCATCACTATACTTCTGACCGATCTTCAGGGGCAGAAAATTAAACTCACTAAAAAAGAGGATGAATGGATTGCGAATGATACGATTGAAATCACGCAAAGCCGGGTGAAGGATTTATTGGATGCTCTTCATAATCAGGAACCATTGCAACCAGTAAAATTAGGATCACATGATGAGGTCATCAAAGCCATGAGTGCCAACAATACCAAGGTGGAAGTATTTACTGCGAAAGGGAAGACGCACACGTTTTATGTGTCAAAAGTAACAGCACCCAACAACCTGACGTATATGCTGACAGAAGGAGCCAAACGACCCTATATCGTAAAACTCCCTTTACAGAATGTCTTTCTCGGACTTCGGTATTCCACTGAAATGAGAGATTGGCGCTCTAAGAAAATCATGCGAGCGAAAGCTGATGAAATCGAAATGATTGATGTAGCTTATAAGGACTCATCTCAATATTCATTTCATCTGTTACATGAAAAAGGGAAAAACCCTATCGTGACCGGAACACAGTCATCAGCTAATCCACTTAATATTAATAGAGTTCAGTCATATATGCGTTTATGGGACAGTATTTATTGCCTTGGGTTTGAAGCTAGAAACCGAATCAAGGACACGATTCTCACAGAAGGCAAAGAAGTGGCAACTGTGAGTATGAAGAAAGCGAACCACCCTTTACAAACACTTACTATCTATTTTAAACCGGTATCGAAAGGCACCAAGGGGATACTTAAGGTAGGAAATGAAGAATTTGACTTTGATGTATTCATCGGATTCCTGAATAAGACTGATATGTTGGTCATCAACCGGCATTTTGCCGAAATCATGCTACGTTCGTACCCAGAATTTTTTGAAACGGATAAGCTTCCGGCTGCACCTCAGCAACCTAAATAACCTAAATAAGCAGTCAATGATTGAAATGCGGCTAACTACCCGCTACATCCTATATTTGCAACTTCATGGACAAAGACACACTCAGCTATCTGATTTTTATACTAGCCTTAGCTGTTTCTTTTATGTTGGATCTCTTCGTATTCAGTAAGAAAGACAAAGAGGTTAGCGTGAAGAATGCGACCTTTCAGTACTTTTTCTGGGTAACAGTAGCCTTGGCTTATTTTGCCTATCTCTGGATTCAATACGATCATCAGAGGGCATTGAATTATCTATCGGCCTATTTCATGGAAATGTCCCTTTCTATTGACAACATTTTTGTATTTGTCCTAATCTTTAGTTCACTGCAAGTAAAGAAGGAAAATACAGGCCGTGTGCTCATGATCGGTGTGATACTGGCTATCCTGTTCAGGATTATTTTCATCGGGATCGGAATTGCCTTAGTGAATCAGTTTCACTGGATACTCTATATATTCGGCGCCATATTGGTCTATACCGGCTTTAAATTGTTTTTTCAGAATCAGGAAGAAGAAGCGGATATTAAGGAAGGGGCGATTTATAAATTTATCAGGAAATATCTTCGTTATACCGATATCGAACCCGGAGGAAAATATGTCATTCAGAAACATGGCAAAGCCTACTTCACCAAACTTTTTCTTGTGATTTTGATGATAGGGGTTACCGATATCCTGTTTGCCCTCGATTCGATACCGGCTGTATTTGCAATTACGACAGATAATCTGGTCGTATTCTCTTCTAACATTTTTGCGGTATTAGGATTAAGGGCCTTGTTTTTTATCTTACAGAAAGTGGCCGATAAGTTTGATTATCTTCAACAAGGTATTGCCATCGTGTTGGTGTATATCGGTGCTAAAATGTTCTTAGAGATTATCCGCATCGAAATTCCTATCTGGATGTCATTAGTGGCTATTGTAGTTTGTATCGGTTCGTCTATTTTGTTTTCCATCTATCACAACAGAAAAAAAAGTAAATTAGAGCAAATACATGATTAAGGCCAGCGAAATAGAAAGTGTAGTAAAGGGCAAACTTCTTTCTTCAGGAAAAGAGTTATTGATTGACAACCTGTTGCTCGACAGCAGGAAGATTGCTCATCCATCCTCTTCACTTTTCATACCTATCGTGACCAATCGACGCAATGCGCATCAGTTCATGGACGATGTGCTTCAGGGAGGTGTTTCCTGTTTCCTCGTCAGTGAAGAAGTCAATCTTGCTACATATCATGATTGTTGGATCATCAAAGTTGAGAATACGCTCACAGCGTTGCAGCAACTGGTAGCATGGCATCGGGCTACGTTTTCGATTCCGATTATCGGTATCACAGGAAGCAACGGAAAAACGATTGTCAAAGAATGGTTGTATCAGCTTTTGGAGGCAGACTTTAAGATCGTGCGCAGCCCTAAAAGCTTCAACTCACAAATCGGCGTACCTCTTTCAGTCTGGGAATTGAAACCCGAACACACGCTCGGCATCTTTGAAGCCGGTATTTCACAAGCCGGTGAAATGGATAATCTGGAGAAGATCATCAAACCGACCATCGGCATATTTACCAATATCGGTGAAACGCATAATGAAGGTTTTTTGAATATGCGGCACAAGATCAATGAGAAGCTGAATCTATTTAAGAATGCGTCCACACTGATTTATTGTCGTGACTATCATGAATTGCATGATTGCATCCTGCAGTTTTCTACCCAGTTAAAAAACAATATCGATAAGGATCTTCAACTTATCAGCTGGAGTCGAAAAGGTGAAGCCGATTTATTAATCAACTCTACTCAAAAAGAAAATTCATATACCGTCATCAAGGCTGTATTTGGAGACAGGGAAATTTCCATCCAGATTCCTTTTACCGATGATGCCTATATCGAAGACAGTATCCATTGCTGGCTCACTATGCTGCATCTGAAGATATCCGATGAATTGATTGCACAGCGAATGCAGAAGTTGGCTCATATCGCCATGCGACTTGAACTGATCAAAGGTATCAACAATTGCACCATCATCAACGACAGTTACAATTCTGATGTATCATCCTTCATTATCGCACTCGATTTTCTGGCACAACAGACCCAGCATGAAGACAAGACGGTGATCTTATCGGACATCTTGCAAAGCGGACGCGATAATGAATTGTATGATGAAGTAGCGGAATTGCTCAAGCAGAAAAAGATCAAACGACTGATCGGTATCGGTGATTCGATTTATAGGAATAAGAGTGTGTTTCGGCTGAACAGGAAACTGAACTCTACATTTTTTAAAACAACCGATGAGTTCCTCAATTCAATCGATACTACATCCTTCGAGAATGAAAGTATCCTTATCAAGGGGGCTCGTAAATTTGAATTTGAAAAGATCGCCAAACGACTCGAAGACCGTATCCACCAAACTGTTCTGGAAATTAATCTGAATGCGTTGACGCAGAACCTGAATGTATACAAAGCCTTGCTTCGCAAAGACACCAAAATCATGGGGATGGTGAAGGCATTTTCCTATGGAAGTGGCAGTTTTGAAGTGGCCAATAAACTGCAATTCGAAGGCATCGATTATCTGGCTGTAGCCTATACCGATGAAGGTATTTCACTTCGCAAGAATGGTATCGAATTACCTATGATGGTGATGAATGCCGATGACAATACATTCGACTTGCTGATCGAATGGAATCTCGAACCGGAAATTTATAATATGCGCACCTTGCAAAAAATATTGCAAACTGTGCAGGATGCGGACAGGATTCAATATCCCATCCATATCAAACTCGATACGGGTATGCATCGCCTTGGCTTTGAAGAAAAAGATCTGGATTCATTGATTGATCTCTTACTTCTTCATAAGGAACTTAAAGTAGCGTCTGTTTTTTCACATTTATCAGGCAGCGAAGAAGTGGAACTTGATAAATTTACAGCCAGACAAGCCGCCCTATTTATAAAAATGACAGACCGGCTGAAAGAAAAATTGGGCTATGATTTTGCCATGCATCTTTGCAACTCATCTGGCATTGTGCGACATCCTGAATTACATTTCGATATGGTGCGATTGGGTCTCGGGTTATATGGATTCGATAGCAGTGAAACCATCAGCAAACAGTTAAAAAATGTCAGCCGCCTGAAGACCATCATCTCCCAGATCAAAGAAGTGCCTGTTACCGAAACCGTTGGATATAACCGCAAAGGAATCTTGCAACGTGATACTATTATCGGAACGGTTTGTGTTGGCTATGCCGATGGCATTCCTCGTCGCCTGGGAAATGGCATCGGACGAATGTTTATCAATGGATATGCGGCCCCTATCGTGGGTAATGTTTGTATGGATATGTGTATGCTTGATATCACAGACATTCCGGATGTGAAGGAAGGTGATTCGGTGATCGTATTTGGTGAGGAACTTCCGGTCACTGAATTGGCGAAGTGGGCTGGCACAATCCCGTATGAAATACTGACCGGAATTTCGCAACGGGTGAAACGCGTTTACTACGAAGAGTAGAAATTATTCTTATTTCTTTTCACCGAACTCATACTCCCTTTCCACTTTACAAATCCTTACTTTGTAATAGCGATACCAACTTGATCGGCCAAGTTGTTGAGCAAACAGGTGATCGGTTTGTTCCTTCCAGTTTTTTATACTATCCAATGAAGTCCAATATGAAATAGAAATGCCAAGTTCATTTCTGGCACTTTCAAAACCAAGATACCCCTCTTGTATTATAGCCAGTTCTTCCATCCGTTCCGCCATTAAGCTATACCCTTCATGTTCATCTTGCAGAAGAGAAGTAAAAATGACAGCATAATAAGGTGTCTGAAATAACATAAGGGATTTTTATTTGCTGACTGAAATTTGACGTACTTCCTGACATCCTTTCTCGGCATCAATCATCTGTAACATGTAATTTCCAGGTGCCAGGGATGAAAGCGGAATCTGAATATTATTATTACCGGCGAAGACAGGTTGGGTAATCAGCAACCGACACTTACCACTCACGTCTGTGATCCGGATCGAGAGTTGGAAAGGTTTGTCACTCTTCAGCTCCAGCATCATACTTTCTCTGGCAGGATTTGGATAGAGTGACATGTTTTGGATTGCAGGCAGGATGTCATGGGTATTGACTGTGTATGCATTGTAATAATAGAAGTCGCGGTTGTTAGGTACAAAGATGGCTCCGTTAAACGTATCAATCTGCCTGAAGGTATTCAGGTTATTGATGTCGTAGTTGTAATCCAAACGTTTAGTATCAAGCCATGTGGTACCTTGTCCGGTGTATTGCTTTTCTTCTGTCAGGTTATTGCCGGTATACGAAAAGGTCTGTCTGAAATTATTTGTCCAGCTGCCGTTATATGATTCGGTATAAAACTCAGTTTTCTGATTGCTGCCGTTATAAACATATTGCGATCGTTCCTGACTGTACCATGTACCTCCACTGTATTTGTCACTGATCGTCTTATCCAGACTATCGAATGTGTTGTATGTGTAGATGATACGTTGGTCATTCAGCCAGGCATTCGGATTGGCAGCGGTGTCCCAGGTTTGCGTAAGATAGTCGGTCCTGCGGAAAGGCGTGGTTGAAAAGGTGATGACTTCTTTACTGTTCAGAAACCAACTTCCACTGAAAGGTACTGATCTTGTTTTGGAACTGACCGAATCGATGTTGTAAGTAAAGTATAAACGTTCCAATGAATCCCATACTAAGGTGCTGCTGTTCCAGTCATATTTTTCTATGGTCTGTGTCTGATAGTCTTTTGGACTAGGGTAATATTGATATATATCCTTCGAGAGATAATCCCACGACCCGGCGTTCCAAATTAAAACAGTCTCTGAAGCAAATTTATTCTTCGCGTTATACCCTGCATATTCAATCTTACCTGTCACGTTCCATACGCCTCCATTCCACACATCATAATGTACGGTCAGGAGGTTGCCGCTAGCATCGTAATCGTTGGTGTATCGTGTACTGTTGACCCAATTGCCTCCTGTCCAATTTTCACGGATCTGGATCGTTACCCGATTATCTGCATTCAACGTATAGGTATATCGATACAGGTTATTCCAGTTACCGGACACATCTTCTTTGAGAGCCGACAATAGTGTCATGAACGCATCAGCATTATAATCCCATCGAAAGGAATCGACGCCTTGCCATGCCGACGCACTGTAGATATCGTGTCGCTGCGCTATTTTTTTGAATACGGTTGTCTGAGCCTCCGAAGCGAAGAAACTCAATACCAGGAAAGAGAGAAGTAATTTATTCATATAATACGATTCAACGTGTGTGATTCATGACTGCTAGCCATACAGTTCAAGATGGATTTGTTTCTTGTCATAACCCATTTCAAGCAGATGCTGCTTAGCTTCGTCAACCATTTCTTTCCATCCGCACAGAAAAAATTCAGCATCGGGTTTATCCTTTGTATATTCTTTGTAAATCGGATGTACATAACCGGTTCGGCCTTTCCATTCTTCCCGTGACAAGGTCGGGATATAATGAAAATTAGGCATCTTTGTTTGCAGATCAGTCATCTCATTGAAATACAAAAGCTCTTCCTTGGAACGCGCACCGACGATTAGGTAGATTTCGTTGGTTGTAAATGCTTCTTTGGTTAAATGCTGTATCATGCTGCGAAAAGGGGCAATACCGGTGCCGGTACAGATCATGAAGCAATCATGAGTCACAGGTTCATGTAAAACAAACACACCCGCCGGTCCCCGAAGAGTGAGCTCATCTCCGATATGCACATTCTCCCATAGATACGTAGTGCCTAGTCCGCCGCTAACCAATTCAATCACCAATTCGATGATATTGCTGCCATCCGGAGCTGATGCGATTGAATAGCTGCGCCACCGTTTATTTTTCTTTTCGTGAATCGGAAGGTCGAGTGTTACAAACTGTCCCGGTTTGAAATCAAAACGATTTGACCTCGGCAATTGAATAAAATATCGCTTTGTTCTCGGAGTTTCATCGAGGATATCTACAACGATACCTTGTTGCCATTCCAACATCATAAATGTGTGTTTACGTTAACGGTGTTAAAAGTACTATGATTTAGGGTCAAAAATAAATTCAATTCTTGAAATGTTATCTCCTGACCTTCATCAGGCCTCCACCAAAAGATCATTAAAGTTAGAGTGTTTATATAAATGTTCTAAAGAGTAAGCGGTATGCCAATCTGCAGTTAAAACATGGAAGGCTGATCATCGGAATTTATTTTCGCTTCTACTTCCTTTACCCGTAAATTTGCTTTAATGGAAACGATCATCAATAAAGTAGCCGAAAGCGGTATCATCACACTGAATCTGGAAGACTTACTTCCTAAGGATATTATAGTGTTTGATTTGAAAGACTTCCTGTTCATGGAACTGATCTTAAAGGAAAAAGATTATCGGGAGGCGCTGCTAACACACGACTGGACACAATATGAGCAAAAGGATGTGATACTCACTTGCACCGCTGATGCTATTATTCCCGTTTGGGCTTATATGCTGGCAGCTCAATACCTGCAACCTGTGGCCAAACGCATACGAATGGGTAAGGTGGAACAGGCCAGCAAGGAATTGTTACTGGATACCATCAATCAGTTGAATACCGACCCGTACGTGGATCAGCGCATGGTGATCAAAGGTTGTGGCGATGTGCATATTCCTGATGAAGCTTATGCGATGATTACATTCAAATTGCGACCTGTTGCAAAAAGTATCATGTACGGCGAGCCTTGCAGTACGGTGCCGATTTATAAACAAAAGAAAGTCTGATTTGCTATCTGAACAAGATGCCCATATCTGACTGAATTATACCAATATTCAAATTCATGAAAAAAATAAGCCTCGCCCTGTTTTCATTTCTTCTTGTTTCCATTTGTCAAGCACAGGAAGGAAACGCTCGTTACCGTAACAATGATATGCCTGACGATAAGCCGGAAGTTACCTATACACCGCTACGTGTAACGCCGCCTCATGTACCTAAGGTCTTTACTTTGTTTGGTGAAAAGATGCCAATGGAAATCAGAGATGTACGTGAACGGTTTGACCGGGAACTGCTGTTCAATTGCTACATGCAAGGCACAATGTCGTATATCATCAAACTTACTTCACGATGGTTGCCTATGATTGAAGAACGACTTGCGGCCAATGAAGTGCCTGACGATTTTAAATATTTATGCGTGGCCGAAAGTGCCTTGCAGAATCAGACATCGAAAGCAGGAGCCGTCGGTTTCTGGCAATTTATGAGCAGCACGGCCCCGACCTATGGATTGTATATCGATGATGAAGTGGACGAACGATATAATGCCGAACGTGCAACGGATGCAGCCTGTAAATACCTCAAAGATGCCTATGCGAAATTCGGTAACTGGACAGCAGCAGCGGCTTCATACAATTGCGGCATGGGTGGTATGGCAACGGCCCTGAGCACACAAGGCGAAACTAGTTTTTATGATGTGATGCTTCCAGAAGAGACCATGCGATATGTATTCCGTATTGCCGCCTTGAAGTATATCATTGTCAATCAGAAACAATTAGGGTTTCATTTTCAGGACGAGGATGTGTATAAACCGATACAAGTTCGCCGCGATAGCATTTCAGGAGGCCTTGGCAATCTGACCTTGTATGCAAAAAGTAAAGGAATCAATTATAAGACGTTGAAGATGCTTAATCCCTGGATGCGCGACAAGACGCTGAATAATTATAAACGCAAGAACTATGTGGTATTGCTGCCTGCTGAGTGATCCTTCGCATCACATCATAACTTCTTATCTATATTCAACTTGCAGACATTCTCTAAACATACGTACAAGAAATATTGTAATGAATTGAGGAACATTCATGCACCCATCGCCGATTTGCATGCGCAATATGGATATCCGCCTTATTGGAAACGTGAGAACGGTTTTGAATCGCTTTGCAAAACCATCATCGAGCAACAAGTGTCACTCGCTTCTGCCAAATCAAGTTATGAACGACTGAAAGTCTTTTGCGGACGAATCGAACCTGCATCGTTTGTTCATCTTACTGAAGAAGAATTCAGAGCCAATGGCATCACGAGACAAAAAGGACGTTACTTGAAATTATTATCAGAGACTTTGATGCTGGAACCTGATTTCTTTCAACAACTTGAAATACTTGATAATCATCATGCGAAAGAAAAGCTGATGACACTGAAAGGAATCGGACATTGGACAGCCAATGTATATCTTCTGGTAGCGTTGAACAGGTTAGACCTTTATCCGGATTTTGATGTGGCATTGATCAATAGTATTTCTTACGAAGGTTTCAATGGAGAAAAAATAGATAATGAGCAGGCAAAAACATTCATCGCTCAATTCAGCCCTTGGCAAAGCATAGCATGCTGTTACTTCTATCATGCATATATACAACGTAAAAAAATTGTGTTTGTTCCCTGAAGATGTTTATACGAATTTCAATTCAGTCTGATTGGAATACAAACCATACTCTATGAATCGCTCCTTAATATTCTGTTTCATCTGTTTGTTCGGTTTCCCAAATGGAATTATTTCGATTACGATGTGCGTTGGTTTTGTCATACGTTTCCAAACGCCTGCAACTTTACCATCGATGATAATCGTCGGTTTGAAAATGCCATTGACGGTGATGACCTGTCTGTTAAATTCTTTGGCCAATGACGCACTGCGATCGGCATAACCCACCAGGAATTCATCGAAGGCAGGTAACATGAAAATTGACTTCTGGTGTGTATTCAGTACCAGATCGTTCTGGGTAAAATAGTAGGTATTGTTTTCGAAGACCATACGGTTCAATGCAGAACCTGTCAGGTCTATCGCCTTACGTGCATCGCCTTTTGATAATCCGCTCCACCACGAAAAATCCTGCATAGTAGCAGGGGCGTGACTGGTAAAATATATCAATGCAAGACGGACAAGAGATTCCTCTCGGGTCAATGATGTTGACTTAGATATCCGTTCATCAAGTAAAGCATACGTCAGTTGCTTTCCGTTACGTACACCCTGACAAACTAGTCCGTTCAACTCGGCATGAAACATGATATGAGCCGACCTCAACGTATCGGTTTCGATAGATGATTTCCGAAGCACTTGCATAATTTCATCCCGTGTGAGATGCTGCTGTTGCTGAAGAAGTTTTGAAATCAGTTTATAACTTTTTTTTAAGGTGGCTTCATCCAAACCGACTTGCTTATTATAAGAAGCTGCAACCTTTTTAAGTTGTGGTGCCGATAATTCAAGTATCCAGCGGTAATCATCGGCCGCAACAATATGCCATGTAGGCCTTAGCAGATGCGAACGTATCAGTTCTCCTTTACTCAGGGCCTCCTCGACAGCCGCTTCGGATCCTTGTTCTATTCGTAGCCCGATGGCCCATTTTGCCATGTCATAATCCTGTGCCTGTAACGCCCCCATATGCCTTGCTACTTCAACGGGCTTCTGCAGATTGGCTGCATGAATGTGCTGATGCTGCAAGCGTAACATGGCTAATTGTGCTGATGTCTCGATCATGTACTGATTATGCGAATGTTATTTATGGGTATGAAGTTTGGCAGCCAATTCGGCTGAATACACATCTGAATAAATGCCATAGGCATTCACCAATAAGCCTTTGACATCATGTGTGGTTGATGAAATGGCATATAAGATACATTCGTCCTCAGGGTCAGTCATACCTTCGAAGCGATGAATCTCATCGATTTCAAAATCGGCCGGATGCAATGGAATATCAGTATCCAGATCTTCTATGCAATCGCCTTTCAGATTAAAATTGGCGGTATAACCTTGCAAGACAAGGTCGTTGATGGCTTCGGAAAGAGTATCGTAATTTTTCATTAACTGCTGAGTTTACTTCATGTGTAACAAGGTAAAATTAATCCGAAGCATGTTGCATTCCTAATATAATACCAATGCCTGTATGCTTTCGATGCTTCATATTCGATTTTCAACTCTTACCTTTACGTCCTCAAAAGCAGATATGATTTACATAGGTGAAATGAACAGATTGAAGATACAGCGGAATACAAGCGTCGGCATGTATCTGAGTGATAAGATAAACAATGAGGTCTTGTTGCCGAAAAAATATATCGAAGACACCTTCAAGATTGGTGATATCATAGAGGTATTCGTATATAAGGATAGCGAAGAACGATTGGTGGCAACGACATTGGAGCCATATGTCGTTGCAGGAGAATTTGCTTATCTGCGTGTACGGACAGTGACGCAATTCGGGGCCTTCCTTGAATGGGGAATGGAAAAAGACCTCATGGTGCCACTGCAGGAACAATCCAAGAAAATGGAAGTGAATGAATGGTATATGGTCTATCTGTATCTTGATGAAGCTACTGATCGCTTGGTTGCCTCCAGCAAGATCAATAAGTTTCTCAGCAATGATGAGATGGAACTTAAAGTAGGAGATGATGTGGAACTGATTATTTTTGAAAAGACTTTCCTTGGCTTTAACGCCATCGTGAATAATGCACATAAAGGATTGATCTATCATGATGAGATCTTCACTGAAGTGAATATTGGTGATAAGCTGACCGGTTATGTCAAGAATATCCGCGAGGATTTGGCGATGGATCTTTCATTGCAGAAAATCGGTGTGCAACATCTGGTGGATACTACGGACAAGGTGCTGGTTTATCTTCAGAAGAATAAAGGAGTCCTTCCGTTGACAGACGATAGCACACCTGAAGAGATCAAATCGAAATTAAATATGAGTAAAAAAGCTTTCAAGAAATCGATTGGCATCCTGTATAAACAACGGATGATCCGTATAGAAAAGGATGGGGTGTATCTTGTAACCCAAGGTCAATCATAATTCAATCAGGAATGAAATTCATTCCAGCCCTGGTTTTTGATATTACTTTTATTTTTTGATTTGTTCGTTTGGCACATTTTAGTATTTTTACCCGATGCTCAAGTTGTTTCTTAAAAAGATAAGCCTGATACTGTTGCTGGCAATAATCATCCTGCAAGCCGGAGGAGTATTATTTGTTTATCAGGTACAGCAACATCAGGTAAAACTTCAGGCAAAACATAATTTAAACGAAAAAGGAACTCATTTCCAGAAACTGGTACTTACGTTGGCACAATTTAATCAGAGTGCCATCAATCTTAACGAAATCGAGTTTGGAGATGCGATGTATGATATAAAATCAATGACAGTATCCGATGGAAAAGTGACCTTGCTTGTACTCAGCGATACTAAGGAAAAAGAAATTGTTGATCATATCAAGAATCAGACAAATCAGACGACTAATAGTAAAAATAAATTGCCTAATTTGCTTGAAAAAGTATTGGATGTCACCTTTCTCTGCTCAAGTTATGACTTTGACTTTAAGTTCATCGAGCTTTCAGACAAAGTCTATTCCTCTTGTGTAGTCTGTTTACAATCCCAGCCATGCGAAATCGCATCCCCACCCCCTAAAGTTGCCTGAGATTTTGTTTATATGTGAACCTTACTTTCGATGAAAGTGAGAAAAATAGTGAATACATATAAGCTATGGCATTGATATTTTCAATGTCAGACTGATGCATTGCATCTCTCTATTTATTTAATAAACATTTTAACCGCACGCTTTGATTTTAAATCAGCGCCTGCATAATTCAATAATATAATATTTTCATACATGAAAAAAATAATTCTATTCCTATCTATACTGGTGATCTCATTCAATATGGTCGCTCAAAAAAATCAATTACGAGGTAAGGTAGTTGATAACAATAACAACCCTGTTAATTCCGCATTTGTGTCATCATCCGATAATGCCAAGACATCAACGGATGCCGCCGGTCAATTTTCAATTCCATGTAACGGTTCGATACAAATTTCAATTTCTCATATCGGGTTCGAAACCGTAAAACGAACAGTAAACAATTGTAACGAAGCCATTCAGATTGTTCTTAACCCTTCAGTTCATACACTGAATGATCTTGAAATCACAGCAACTTCCAATCCGAATACTTCTCAACTAAGTCAACCTGTCTCTATTGTAAAACTTAATCAGACCGAATTGAAACGCGGAGCAGGGTTATTTCTGGATGACGCCATCAATACCAATGTGCCCGGTGTTTACATGGAACGACGTACTGTAGCTGCCGGACAGCAATTCAATATCCGTGGTTATGGCAATGGCGCCAGAGGTACCAATGGCATCAACAGCAACTTTGATGGTCAAGGTTCAAAAGTTTATCTAAATGGCATACCGGTTACAGATGCAGAAGGTATTACACTAATGGATGATATTGACTTTAACTCGGTTGGTAATGTAGAAGTCGTCAAAGGTCCCGCAGGTTCATTATATGGATTGGCGATCGCAGGTGTCGTGAATCTGAAAACAATCAAAGCTGAACGAGGTAAATCATCACTCAGTCAGGATGTATTGATCGGTAGTTATGGGTTACAACGCTATACGACGCATCTTAAAATCGGACGGGAACATTCATCCCTATTGGTGAACTACGGCAAACAATTGTATGATGGATTTATGGCACATACATCCTCACACAAGGATTTTGTAAACGTGATGGGAGAATTTCAGCCAAATGAAAAGCAAACCATCACCACCTACATGGGATACAGTAACAGTTATGATCAACGTAATGGAGAATTGACCATCGGGCAATACGATACACTGGATTATACCGGCAACCCCGCCTATAAAAGCAATGACGCTCATTCGAATGTAATCAGTTTCAGAGCCGGCTTGGGCCATACGTATCAATTCAATTCACATGTTTCAAATACGACTTCCGTATTTGGAACTGGTATCAGCAGCAATGTAAGTTCTGCAGGTGGATGGACTGATAAACTGCCGGTGAATTACGGAATCCGTTCAACATTGGATACTAAATTTGCCATCGGTGATAAATTTAGCCTGTCAGGTATTACAGGTTTGGAAGCACAACAACAAAATGCTCAAACCATCGGATACAATATGGTAAAAGACAGTTCGAATCTTAGTGGGTATAATATTGTCGGTTCCATGAGAAGTAATCAATATACCGTATCTAAAACCACATCGTTCTTCACAGAATGGACTCTTGCCATGCCGAAAGATATATCGTTGACTGCCGGTGTCGGTGTTAGTAATATGGGAATCGAGTTGAATGACCGGTTTTATGTTGCAACCAACAACAATCCAAGCAATCCGAATGCAACGAATAAACCTACCAAAGTGACAGGTTCATACAATGGACTTGTTTCTCCGCACGTAGCCCTGAATAAGGTTTTCAGCAAACAGATCTCTGCGTATGTATCATACAGCAAAGGATATAAAGCACCTGTAAGTTCTTATTTCTATATTCCGCTGACGGGTCAACTGAATACTAACCTGAAACCTGAAATCGGCAATCAATTTGAAATCGGCACCAAAGGTTCAATTCTGAATGATAAATTATTCTACCAGGTGGCTCTTTTTGATGCCGTCTTCACCAATAAGATGACAGTAGTGGCTGTACCTAATGCAACTAATACCGCTACGTCCTATACGTACATGGCGAATGGCGGTAAACAAGATGATAAGGGGCTTGAAGTAT
>CAIQUX010000066.1 GCA_903875055.1 uncultured Bacteroidota bacterium | reverse complement strand
ATGGATTAATTTTCACCAACCCTCAGTTAGTTTCAACCATCCCTCAATAGGTTTCAACCGCCCATGACATTTCGCGGGCCGCCCCGCACTTCTGCTTAGACGGCTAACTTTTTTCGCGGGTCCACCCTCATGAAATTGTGGTTCCCCCGCAACCGGTTGTGGTTCCCCCTCACTGGCAGCGGGGCCTTCATGGACAAGCGCGGGACAACCCGCAGATAGGCAGGGACGTCTAAAATCTTAGCATGGTCCTCCCGCAGCAACTGATGGGGGACCAGTAGTAACTGATGGGTGGTTGAAAACAGGTGATGGGGGACCAAAATAAAGCGCGGGACCTTCCGCCAACCCTGCGGAATCACTGCATATGGCAGCGGGTAGACGGACAAAAATAGCGGCATGGTGAAGAACGTATGATGGCAGACCCGCGATTTAAAATAGATCACCAAGGAAGAGATGTAAAAGACCAGCTGTCTTGACGACAATGTTACATGAATTGGCGGCATGACTAAGACAGGTATCTGGCCTGCTGACTTTCATGGCGGGTGATGTGAATGATGTCCCTGACTGTTTACCATTGTCTATGGCTTATCGACTTTCACTCAATACTTGTACTCTATTCATCCTGACAAACCTACTAAGAGTGCGCAGACAACGAAAGAACAAAGGAGTCAATATAGAAATGAGATAACTTTGATATATGTTTAGTCGGAATTGACTATAAAGGGATGGTAAACAAAGAAACAGATGGAGTGGATACCTGATGTAGAATTGGCCACCGCGTAATTTTGATTGCAGTACATCTTTCTTCCCCGCACCGTCTCGACAAACGTACTCATCTCGTGCCTCCAATCAAACTGTCGGACGTTGCGGATGTATGAATCCAATTTCTGTTTACACAATCAACTTTCTTCCCCGCACCGTCTCGACAAACGTACTCATCTCGCGTCTCCAATCAAACTGTCGGACGTTGCGGATGTATGAACCTAATTTCATTAAGTAACCGAGTATTCTCACTCAATTTTATCTACATCGCCATGGTTAGTGTACTCACGAAACATCCCTTCTATTCACAATTTCGGTTCGTGGGGACACGAACCGAGGCGTAATGTTCATTGCAGTAAATCTTTCTTTCTTCCCCGCACCGTCTCGACAAACGTAAACATCTCGCGCCTCCAATCAAACTGTCGGACGTTGCGGATGTATGAACCCAATTTCAATGAGTAACGGAGTATTCTTTCTTCCCCGCACCGTCTCGACAAGCGTAAACATCTCGTGCATCCAATTAAACTGTCGGACGTTGCGGATGTATAGAGCTAATTTCAATGAGTAACGGAGTATTCTTTCTTCTCCGCACCGTCTCGACAAACGTAACTATCTCGCGACTCCGATCAAACAGTCGGACGTTGCGGATGTATAGACCTAATTTCATTAAGTAACCGAGTATTCTCACTGTATACTCATGATACTATATTTGCACAATGAGCGTTCGCCAAACCATACCTTACTCAAGCGGTGTTTTCTTTATCACGTTTACTTGTATTGAATGGATGCCGTTATTCGAACTAACAAATAGCTATGATCTGATATATAAATGGTTTGATATATTGAAAAGTAGAGGGCATGCTGTTCACGGTTATGTAATCATGCCTAATCATTTACATGTTATCATTTCATTTAAAAATCAAGATCAATCCATCAATACGATAGTTGGCAATGGTAAACGCTTTATAGCGTATGATATTGTCAGGAGACTGGTCGTGGCCCAAGCTGAGTCAGTATTGAATCGTTTGAGCAATCTTGTCAACGCAACGGAAAGGAACAGGAACAAGAAACATGCGATTTTCGAACCTTCATTCGACTGGAAGGATTGTTCGTCTATTGATATTGCAGAGCAAAAATTGAATTATATACATTTAAATCCGTGCCGTTCAACTCCTCCTCTGGTTGCCAACCCGATAGACTATTTGCATAGCTCGGCCAATCAATATCTCGGCGGCGGCAAAATAGTATACCCGGTGAGTAATATTATGAGTATCTTAGATTTTAGTTATGGATGACAATTCGATAAGCCGCAGCGTCCGACAGGATGATAGAACTAAGTTCGAAATTTCGTTGTCGAGACACTGCGGGGAAAGAAGAATAGAATACAGTGTTTGCCATATCATGAGTATATTTGATATCAATAATGAATGATAATACATCAGGCCGCAGCGTCCGACAGGATGATAGAACTAAGTTCGAAATTTCGTTATCGAGACACTTCGGGGAGAAAATGAAAAAGTTGATTGTAATAGTAGCCTTATTTATAGAAGTATTAGATTTGCATTCCCAAACCTTATTTGATAAGGTATGGGTACAAGGTGGTGGTGTAAGTTTCACAAGTACATTTAATGGTACGAATGTTACAAACGCCTATTTAGATACCATGTTTAGCCCATACTTTACAGCTGGGAATTCTAATATTTGTGATAAAGCTGGAAATCTAATTTTAATTTCAGATGGCTTTAATGTGTATAATAGCCAAGTTACCCTTATTGATAATGGAGATAGTATAGTGCCTCCTGAAATAATGAATAAGTATAACTGCAGTTTGGCATCTCAATCGTCTATATTCTTACCGTTACCAAATAGTAAATACTACTTAATAACACCTACAGCAAGTGATGCAGAGATACTAAATTATTGGGATGTACCAAGTAATGGTAGAGCATTGTTTGATTTATTATTATACAATGTAATAGATATGAATGCAAACAGTGGGCAGGGAAAAGTTATAAAAAAGGAGATGCCACTTCTGCAAAATGTAAAACTAAGTAAAACCAATATGATGGCTTGCAAGCATGGTGATGGCATAAACTGGTGGTTATTTAAGCAAGCTCATGATACCAATATGGTTTATAAATTTCTAGTGACGGAAGACAGCATATATAATTATGGTCTTCAGGGATTTGCAGAGCCACATTTTGGAAAGTGGGATCAATCTGGGCAAGCCATGTTCAGCCAACAAGGCGACAAATATGCGGTATGTATCCGAGGAGGCGGAGAGCAGGCTCAAATTAACCCACCCCCTGTAACCCCAGGCAAAATATCTGTGGCAGACTTTGACAGGTGTACAGGTATGTTGAGTAATCCTAAGGTTTATGCGACACATCCTGCATCGTGCCATGATATTTATGATACGACCTGTTATGAAAATTTTACACAGGGATTATGCTTTTCGCCTAACGGCAGATTTTTGTATGTGAGCAGTTATTACAATATTAAGCAATTGGATTTGTTAGATAACGATACGAATACACAATGGAGCCTGATTCACGGCTTAGATACACCTTGGGTCAATTTTAATTTATACTCAAGTTTGTATTTGGGCCCGAATAATAAGCTTTATGTCGGCCATTATGGAAGTTTGAGTTACGCTATGAGTGTAATAAATAATCCGGATGTTAAAGGTGTAGGTTGTAATTTTTGCGAAATGTGTTTGCCATTTCCCAAATATGGGGCAGCAGACCCACCTTGTATGCCTAATTATCATTTAGGTGCTGCACCAGTAGGAGGCACTTGCTGGCCATTGGCTACGAATGATAGGGTAAATAAATTGAGCGAGATTAGTGTCTATCCGAATCCTACGAATGGCGAAATAACGTTACATACAGAAAACTTATTACTAGATGCCTCGATAAGAATTTTAGATATTACCGGCAAACCTGTTATTCAATGTGCTAATCTAAATGGAAAGAGTTTTGATTTTGATATATCGAATGAGTGTCAGGGAATCTATTTTATTGAGATTAAAACGGATAGAGAGATTAAACGGATAAAACTGGTGAAGGAGTGAAATTTAAGATAGTTATATGGTTCATGGCTTTCTTCCCCGCATCGTCTCGACAAACGTAATCAACAATTATCTCCAATAAAGCTGTCGGACGTTGCGGATGTATGAACCTAATTTCTGAATTCATAATATCTGAATTCAAAATTCAAGCGATAAAAAAGCTAGCGTCCTCAAAATATTAATTCGTATCGAATCGGATATTTTTCAGCAGCCCTGTGTAATTTCACCCGCACATGGCAACAAACATTCTCTGGTTATGCAGCTGGTATCCCAATGATACAAATCCGTATGACGGTGATTTTATTCAACGACATGCCGAGGCGGTTTCAAAAAACCATTCGATCGATATCTTGTATGTCCATAAACATATGGGGACTGATCCCTTACCGGCTTACACGAAAATCGTACGCAACGAAAAGCTGACCGAACATATCTACACCAATCATGTCAAACGGGATCGCTGGTTCTATCATCTTCTCGGTCTGCTCAATTTCTTTCTCATCCATCTGCGCTTCATGCGTCTACATGGCCGGCCCGCTCTCATTCATGTGCAGATACCCATTAAGGCGGGTCTTGTAGCCCTGTTTTATAAATGGGTCTATAAAGTGCCTTATATCGTCACAGAACATTATGGTATTTACAATCCATTTCTGGATGATCATTTCAAACGTAGGAATTTCTTTTTCCGTCATGCCACCCGTCTCGTAATCAAATACGCCGATGTATTGACCACCGTCAGTAATAGTCTGGGTGAAGACATCAATAACTGGGTAGTACAAAAACCGTATACCGTAATACCCAATGTGGTGGATACGCAACTCTTTGCATACACCGAGCCTGTGTCAAAAACAAGTTTCCGCTTCATTCATATTTCCAATATGATACCCTTGAAAAATGTGGCTGGTATCATCGAAGCGACAGAACGGTTGTGGCAGGAACATCAGGATTTCAGTATGAAGTT
This sequence comes from uncultured Bacteroidota bacterium, assembly GCA_903875055.1. Lineage (GTDB taxonomy): Bacteria > Bacteroidota > Bacteroidia > Chitinophagales > Chitinophagaceae > OLB11. The sequence goes on along the minus strand of CAIQUX010000066.1, from coordinate 231 downwards.
TGTCGGTCGTATTGAAGAGGAGTTTTATCAATTGGCTCAATCAAAGCAGTTGCTCAACAAGGTCGTTTTTTTTGAAGGTGAAATTCCGTACAGCCAGGTGGCATCAGCGATGAAAGAAAGCGATGCGCTTATCATCTTCAGCGATACGGAAAGTCAATCTTGTGTGGTATTGGAATCCTTGTGTTGCGGGCGACCTGCCATCGTCACCAATATAGGTGGTGTGAAGGAACT
>CAIQUX010000065.1 GCA_903875055.1 uncultured Bacteroidota bacterium | reverse complement strand
ACAACCATTCGCATCGGAGGCGGTTATGGTATAGCTGCCTGTTGAAAGAGATGAATAGTTTCCGGTGGCATTGCTAACTGAACCAGGTTGTAAGGTATAATTGATTAGTCCGGTACCACCACTCGCAAGCACATGAATACTTGCATTGCTTCCACCATAGCAATTGACATTCGTACTGGTTGATGATGTGATAACAGGCGCATTGGGTACTGTGATGGCTTGCATACTTGTTACACTACAATTATGCGAATCACTGACGATGATAGTATAAACCCCTCCACCTAATCCTACAAAAACATTGCCGCTTTGTGATGCACCTCCGATTGAATAGGCATACGATGGCACACCTCCATTTGCCGAAATGGTGATACTCGCATCATTACCCGGCACACAAGAAGGAATGGTATTTGAAATGGACATGATGACTAATGCTGCAGGTTGAGTAATGATGACGGCGGTTGATATACTACATCCATTGGCATCTGTTGCGTTGATGGTATATGTATTCGCATTATGTCCGTTGAATGAACCACTCGTATTAGAAGTACCCGATGGTAAAATTGTATATGTGATGATACCGGTTCCGCCTGAAGCAATTGCGTTCATACTTCCATCTGAACCTCCAAAACAATTCACATTGATATTACTCGTTGATGACCATACTAATTGTGTGGGTTGATTGACAGTCATGATAGTACTGATGCTACAACCATTCGCATCGGAGGCGGTTATGGTATAGCTGCCTGTTGAAAGAGATGAATAGTTTCCGGTGGCATTGCTAACTGAACCAGGTTGTAAGGTATAGGTCTTAGTACCGGTACCACCAGATGCAGATACAGAAATACTTCCGTTCGTTCCTCCGTAGCAACTGACATTCGTAGCGGTTGTTGATACCCAGTTGATTGCAGTCGGTTGTGTAATAATGACCGTCGTACTTACTGAACAACCGAGTGCATCGCTTGCAGAAATGGTATATGTGTTCGCAGTTAGTGATGTAAAATTACCGTTTGTGTTGGTGACACCACCGGGTTGTAATGTATAATTGATTAGTCCGGTACCACCGTTCGCAACTACATGAATACTTGCATTGTTTCCGCCATAGCAAATGACATTCGTACTTGTTGATGATGTGATAACAGGTGCATCGGGAGCAATGATCGTGTAAACACTTGTGACTGTGCAATTATGAGCATCCTTAATGGTGACCGTATATGTTCCTGTCCCCATACCTGTGAACACGTTACCAAATTGAAAAGTCCCGCCGCTTGAATAGGAATAAGAAGGTGTACCTCCGCTTGCAATGATTGTCAGAACGGCATCATTGCCGGGTATACAAGAGGGAATTGTATTTGTAATAGTATTTATGAATAAAGCCGACGGCTGTATGATATTGAAAACACTTGTGATACTGCATCCATTGGCATCCGTTGCCTTAACTGTATAGGTGCTTGCATTCAGTCCGTTGAATGAACCGTTTGTATTGGTGTTTCCGGAAGGTAAAATTGTATACGAGATGATACCTGTTCCACCTGAAGCTGTCACATTGATATTTCCATCTGAACCACCGAAGCAATTCACATTCGTACTGTTTGTTGATGACCATATAAGTTGTGTGGGTTGATTGATGCCAATGATAGTACTTGTGGTACATCCGTTGACATCTGAAGCCGTGACCGTATAGCTACCAGAAGAAAGACTTGAAAAACTTCCTGTTGCATTAGTAAATGAACCGGGTTGTAAGGTATAGCTGATCGCCCCTGTACCACCTGAAGCGATGCTTGTAATAGCGCCATTACCACCTCCGTTACAACTTACATTGGTAGTTGTGCTGTTAGACCAAACAAGAGGTGTCGGCTGTGTCATAAGCATGACAGTACTGACTGAACATCCATTGGCATCCGTAGCCAGTATCGTATAACTCATAGCAGAAAGTGCCGTGAAGTTTCCTGTTGTATTGCTTGTACCCGAAGGTAATAAGGTATAGGTGATGACACCTGTTCCTCCCGTTGCACTGACATTGACAGTACCATTTGTACCCGCATTACACAAAGGATTGGTCATAGCCGCTGAAGTAAATACAAGAGGTGACGGCTGAGAAATTGTTATCACTATGGTTTGTGAACAGATATTATTATCCGTCGCCGTAATGGTATAATTCCCTGCCGCCAGATTTATAAAACTACCTATACTGTTTGTTGTCCCGCCCGGGTTGATGCTATACGAAATGGTTCCGCTTCCTCCTGTTGCGGTGATATTCAGACTTCCATTATTACCACCCTGACATAATGGAATGATGATAACAGGACTTCCAAACACAATAGGTGGTGGTGGTATGATAGTCAGTAGCGAAGTGACACTGCAATTGTTGGCATCAGACGCTTTAATCGTATAATTACCCGCAGACAATCCGGCAAATACACCTGTGTTGTTTGAAGTACCAGATGGCAAAAGCTGATATAAAATGACAGATGTTCCTCCGCTTGCCTGTGCATTCACAGAACCGTCATTGAGGTAACTGCAACTTGCACCATTCACCAGAACGCTTGTCCAATTCAACACAGGTGGATCAATGATAGTTAAGTTGGTAGTCAGACTACAACCATTCGCGTCAGATACTTCTATCGTATAAATTGCTCCTGCTAATCCGTTAAAGATACCGCTGTTGTTTACGGTTCCTGAAGGTTGCAAGGTATAGGTCAATACACCGGAACCACCTGTTGCGATCGCATTGATGGAACCGTTATTCATCCCATTGCACGAAATGTTGATTCCTGTAACCGTGCCCCATACCGGCAATACAGGTGCTGCAAGATTGACCACAGTAGTGGCGGTGCAATTCGTTATGTCTGTGGCTGTGATAATATACGATTGTGCACTCAATCCGATAAAGGTACCGGGTGTGGTTTGCACTGCTGCAGGATTGATGGAGTAACTCAATGTGCCCGCTCCGCCGTTGGCTGAAATAATTATTTGTCCTGCATTCGGTAATGCACAAGTGACATTACTGATTGAAGGAGATGAAAACGTAATTGGTAAGGGTTGTTGAATGGTAATCTGTGTCGTGACAGTGCAACCTGTTGCATCGCCTGCGGTAATAGTATAAGACGCCTGATTCAATCCGGTGAAGACACCCGTATTGTTTATGATTGCCCCAGGATTTAATGAGTAACTCACGGTTCCAATTGCATTAGCCACACTCACTGAATTGATGGAACCTAAGACGCCACATAGGGTATTGGTTGATGTGGCCGATGTGATAATCAAGGGGTTGCATGAACCGGGTATCGTAACAGGTATCCGTGGCACACAAACCGTATTCGTGCCGCTGCAACACGTGGCGTATAAGGTAGTTCCGCCCGGACAAGCAGGACCTGCAGGATCATAAACAAAAGGCGAACCGGTTCCTACTAAGTTTCCTCCTGTAGGCGCATCCCACCAATGTATGGAATTAGCATTGCACGTGCCGGTCAGCGTAGAGGTATAGTTAACCACATTCCCTACACAAGTCCTGACAGGAATTGTCGCAACGGGGTTTATATTCGCCGGTGTACAGGGTACTGTAGGAATCGTAAAGGTAATTTTATGGGGTAAGCCGTCATTGAAATTCCAGCAACCGGTTTCACCATCCGAACTACCTGTTACGATAAACTGGTGACTGCTTGTGATGATGATACTATTGCAAAATGTCAGATCAAAGGTCAATGATAATGCGGCATTGCAAGACATGGTTGCATCGCCATAATTATTGCAGGGCAAACCATCATTAGCAGTGACATTGCCGCAACAGGTGCTGCCATTCGAATTATCAAAATAAAAGCCAGGTCCGCCATTGATACCCGAACCCGAAGGACAAGTGCCCACACATCCTGTGTTATATGTTAGAAAACCCGCAGGGATGGTAATTGGCGACACGCTGAACCCGGCACTGGCGGGCAAGAATAAACCATGAAGCCATTCATTATTCGGACTCTTGTTCCATTTCGCATTTGAAATGGTGACGCGTATGGTAGAAGAATCGCATGGATTCAGACAGGTAAAAAGTCCACCGCTTACGGAGGCCCCGCCACTGGTGCTGATCAGATTCGCTGTCACAGTAGGAAGATTACTTCCATTACATGAATTAAAACGCCCCGTGACACCGATGCCTGTCACACTGATGACCTGAGAAAAGACTTGTGTGAATGTCAGACTAACTATAATCAGAGTAAGCAGCTTCTTCATGACACTATTTTATTACGCGCTTTAGGAGACTTGCTTTGGTTTCGCGAATCAAGGATAATGGCATATCGGCTTCTGTAAAATTGTCTAATAAAAATGTACAATAATTGACACGATCGGCTGGCTGCATTTCTTCATTAAACAGGGGTCTGAAAAAACCGCTGTTCTTATTATAACCATGATCATCCAGCAATTCCTTCGCATAATAATCCTTGGCTATCTGCTCAAACATAGTTGGTATTTGTACAGATGAACTTTGATTCTTCCATACGTAAACAAGATCCCGTTGCTGTTCAAAGCTCAATTGGCTAAACAGATGTTGCTGGACATTCTCTGTTCCTTTCTGCTTTTGTGCTTGCATTGCCCCGGGAGAAAATACTGTTAAGATGCATGATAACAATAAAGGAAAAAAGGCATTGACGTTCATTACAGAAATATTCTGAAGTGTAAAATTAGTAGTGTTTGGCCAGACTGTTTCATTTAATCGATAAGTCTGCCTTTTAGGCTAGGCAAGTTACGAAATAATATGATGCGGCAGATTCCTGTCTGGAGCCAATTGTAATTGGATTGCCATTTTATGACGAATGAAATTATATTTACCGGCAGAATGAAGATCAGCTATTCCATATTATCCCAAAATGCCGAAAAGTGGATTATAGCCTTTTATGGCTATGGTCAGCAGGCTGAGGTATTCGCTCCATTAGCCGAAAAGCTGAAAGGAAAATACAATCTCTTGGTTATTGACCTTCCGTTAGACTTACAAGAGGCAGCCATTGAAAAGAAAGCCTTCATCGCCTTCCTTGATGAACTGACCACTTTGCATCAGATAAATAAAATAAGCGGTCTTTCATACAGCATGGGTAGTCGATTTAATCTGGTGATGGCCGAGTATCGCCCCGACCTGATCGAGAAACTTATACTGGTAGCTCCAGATGGTATACGTATGCGTTTATGGAATCGGTTCTCTACGTCCACAATTCTTGGTAACCGTATCTTCCGGCATCTGGTTGTAAGCAAGAATGCCTATGCGAATTGTATCCGTTTCCTGTATCGTCTGAAGCTCATGCCTAAATCGATGTATGCGTTTTCGAAATGGCATATGCGCGATCCGGAATGCAGGAACAAAGTCTACAATGCCTGGATGAACATGAAAAAGATGATTCCCGATCTGGGCACTCTCAGGAAGAATCAGGCCAGTTATTCATTTGATATCATCGCCTTCTTCGGTGTATCGGACAGCATCATCAACCATGCCTGCCGTAAGAAACTGGCCAGGCATATTCCATCTGCAAAGATTGTTACCTTAAATAAGGGGCATAACCTGTTGGATGAAGAATTATTTGATACTATTGCAGAACTCTTATAGATGCTCAATCTGTGTATCTTCATAGCTGTCATACTATCATTGCTTTATGCAGTTTTGATTCTCTATTACAGGGCCGGATGGTTGCGCTTGCAGGAGTACAAACCCGACAGAACGTTTACACCCAAAACCAAAGTGAGCATCCTGATACCGGCCCGAAATGAGGAAGCCAATTTAGGGCCTTTGCTCAAAGATATCATGACGCAATATTATCCGCCTGAGTTGATGGAAGTGATCGTGATCGATGACCACTCCACCGACAGGACCGCAGAAATCGCCTCATCGTTCAAAGGTGTCTCTTGTATTTCCTTATCCGATTATACGGAAGGCAAACCCTTGAATGCGTATAAGAAGAAAGCCATCGAAACAGCCATTCAGCAAAGCAAGGGCGAACTCATCATCACGACCGACGCCGATTGCAGGATGTGTAATTATTGGTTGCTGAGTATCGTCAGTTATTATGAAACCTATCGACATCAGCTCATTGCCTCACCCGTACTTTTCACCACCGACAACAGTTGGTT
>CAIQUX010000064.1 GCA_903875055.1 uncultured Bacteroidota bacterium | reverse complement strand
TGTGATGAGTGCCCTTGAAATTTTTCGTTTGGCGAACCAATACGGAAAATGAGTGTAAAAACTCCAATGAGCTTTCAGAATAGCTCCTACTTCCTTGAAATCGCCTTTTAAAAAAGCGCGAACTCCACTGACACCATCTAAAATGAGACGCCAAGGGAATAACCAACATAATGTCGAAAAGGGTAAATTTTTAAGGAGTAAGATCAGGCTATTTCTATAGTTGTAAAAGATTTTTTGAGGACTGCCATAACTGATGACACTGCCACCGATATGATAAACAGTACTCGATCCGCAATAAGCTATCCGATATCCCGCATTTTTCATACGCCAGCAAAGATCTACTTCTTCCATATGGGCGTACAAATCCTTATCGAGTCCACCTAACTGATGATATACGTCAGCACGGACAAACATACAGCCTCCGCTAGCCCAAAATGTTTCTATCGTATTGTCGTATTGTCCATGATCTTCCTCTAAGGTAAAAAAGATTCGTCCCCGGCAGAACAGATAACCCCATGTATCCATGAAACCACCGCCAGCTCCTGCATATTCAAATTTTGATTTGTCTTTGTAGTATTTGATTTTAGGTTGAGAAGCTGCTATGTCAGGATGCGTTTGCATCAATGAATGAAGCGGTTGAAACCACCCGGGTGTGACTTCAAAATCAGCACTCAGTAGTACATAATATTTAGCTTGAATTTCTTTCAGGCCTTCATAATAGCCATTGGCAAAGCCTTTATTGACTTTGATGGTTACGATATGTACTTCAGGAAAATGTGTCCGCACATAGTCGGCCGTATCGTCGGTACAGGCATTATCAACAAGAATAAGGTCATACTGACCTTGAGCTTCCTGAAGTAAGAGTGGAAAAAACAATTGATGAAGGTCCTTGCCATTGTAACTTAGCACAACGACAGCTGTATCATGTTGGCAAACAATCATGCTTGCAGGTCCTTATTTATATTTGGGGGTGTACTGGGTGCTTTCAGGCACTTCAATCTTTTCAGTACTTTTAAAGGAACGAGTCCATAAACCATAATTGCAACCGATGAAGAATACGAAGAACCCGAAGAATCCTAACAAGAAGAGGAAGCGGGATTTTGATGGTTTATTTAATTCGATATCTACAGGGTTGTCAATAAATTCGTTATGATTATCCATGATGTATTTTATGAGGTGACAAAAGTAAAGTACAATTACTTGATTTGCAAATTCTTTTAAAAATTGCTTAAAGGTGACGAATACATTGATGTATGGTGACTTTCAATGACGTAAAGTCAATTCAGATTTATAAAAAATAAGGTTCCAGAATCTTCCTGAGCCTTTCAGGCATCGGGACTCTTTTCTGTGTAATCGGGTTATAAAAAGTAAGGGTTACCTCACCTTTATGTATAAGTTCATCCTTTTCATTATATAATTTGTGATAGAACGTAATAAATGGATGATTCAATAATTCTGTCATAGTCGTTTCGACTGTAATTAATTCGTCATATAAGGCAGGTTTCAGAAATTTTGAATTCATCTTCACAACAGGCATTACGGTTCCGTCTTTTTCCATTTCACTATAAGGATATCCGGCATCACGTATCATTTCAGCTCTTGCCACTTCATAGAACAATGCATAATTGCCATAATACAAAAAACCCATCTGGTCTACTTCTCCATATCGTACCCTGATCCTTGTCGTCGATTTTATCATGTCAGCAAAAGTAGTCATTAAGAAGAATCTATCATCAATCTGTTGGGATAAAATCAATTAGTTGGCCGTTCGGAATACAGTAAACAGTCCTTCAAAAGGAATTACATTGTGTTAAAAATTAATAAAAAGTTACTGAAAATCAATATATTTACCCTACACATTGAACATTATGAAACATTATTACTTCAAAATATTGTTGGTCTTCATGCTATTGATTGTCCAACAACCTGTCTTTTCGCAGGTCGTATCCTTTAACACACAGACACTAGGATCAGGTTATACCGCAAACAACGGTCAAAATGGCATCACCTTTGTTATTCAGAACACAAATCCATATCCGGCTGTATTAAATTCAGTATCCAATTTCTTTGGGACCTTTGGAAGCGGTATTGCCAATTTCACTTTATGGTACTCAGCCACATCCTTATCGGGTGCTCCGGGAGTCATTACAGCTCCTACATGGTCACCTGTGGCTTCAGTTACAGGTGTCAATTGCCCTGCCGGGACACAAACAACCGTATTTCCTCTTTTAGCTTTTTCAATTCCGGCGGGAACTACCTATAGGTTCTTTTTAGAATCACCCACCATCACACTTGATTATGTAAATTCAGGTGCCACCGTAACCCCGAACGTGTTCACGAATAACGGAGTTTCTCTCATTGTCGGAGACGCCACTATTGCGGGTCTAGGTGTCGGTTTCGGAGGACCAGCTTCTGGTCCGACATTTAATCCGAGATCCTTCATTGGGTCAGTGAGTCTGACATTATTGAGTTCTCCATGTGTGGGAACTCCTACTGCCGGAATAGCCTCCGCACTTCCAGCGAATCCTTGTCCTGGCATTCCGGTTACGTTAAGTTTGAGCGGAACGACAGCTGCAAGTGGTATCACTTTTCAATGGTATAGAGCGCCATCCCCTGCAGGCCCTTGGACTACAGCCGGATTAACCACGGCACAATCAAATCCATCCTATTATACACCACCGCCGGGTAGTACCACATTCTACCGTTGTATAGTTACTTGTACGAATACGGGTTTGACATCAACATCGAATGCAACTAGTGCAGTTATTGTTCAACCCTGGAGTGCCACCGGGCCTTGCTGGTGTACACCGACTTATGCCAATGGAGGAACCCAGGATCATATTATCAATGTAACATTAGGAACCTTGACCAATAATACTGCCGCAGCAGGAAACCCATCGCCATTTTATGTCAACTATACCACTTCTCAGACAGGAAGTTCTCCAACATTAAGCACCCCTAATCTGTATGCTGGACTGTCATCAACCTTGACAATTAGTTATGGTACGGACCCTAATCAATATGGTGCTATGTGGATAGATTATGATCATAGCGGTGCTTTCGATGCCAGTGAATATGTCTCACCAAACACCAATGCAGGTAGCAGCGGAACCCATGTGATCAATTTCACACCACCTGGCACTTCTGTACCTGGATTAACCCGTATGCGAATCAGAGCCGGGGATGATGTTCAGATGAATGCGAATCAGGCCTGTGGTCCTACGAATTCCACCTGGGGTGAAACCGAAGATTATCTGGTGAATATCATTCCGGCTGGCCCTTATGATCCGGCGTTAGTTTCCATCAATGCTCCTGTGGGAAATTTCTGCCCTGACTCAAATCAAACATTGTCCATACAAGTCGCCAATTATGGTTCTTCAGTTATCAATCTCGCATTACATCCGATGACGGTCACACTTTCTGTTAATGGTCCTGCAGGACAGGTTCTTTACCCTATTACACTAAATACAGGCGTCTTGCCATCGTTTGGAGCTACACAGATGACCGTCACATTTAATCCGGTCAATATGTTTGCCGGCGGGCCTTATTCCATCAACGGCTGGGTAAGTTGTCCCACATTGACGAATGGAACCACCATCAATGATTCATTAGGCACACCTATTTCTATCATGAATTACCGGCCAAATGCAGGTCCTGATTATCCTTTATGTCAATATAGTAATATTCCGTTCGGGCAAGGCTTAACAGTAGGAGGTTGTTCTGTGCCACTTTCAGATTCTGTCACCATCAATTTTACCATACTTGGACCTTGTAATGATGGAAACAGTGATGCCACTTCTTGTCAGTTTGCTACCGGTATACTGCCAGCCTTGATTAATGGAGCTTCTATTACCGGAGGTGTTTTGAAAATAACGAATTTAGCCACAATCAGCTCCTCCTGGATGAGTGAAATGCGTTTTGGCATTTATGGCATTTCACCAACTGGTTCAAATATATTTTCTCCCGGTGTTCAGGCACCAGGCTCAGCTACAACTACATCGACAAACTTTACCTATACTCGTCCTGTATCAGGTCTTCAGTTGTCTAATTTGTATACGGCTGTAAGTCCCGGCAGTCCTGTCAATATTGGTTATTGGGAAAGTTTTAATGACGTGCCCGGCAGTTCAGATATCAGTACTAATGCTGCAGGCGGACCAACCGTTGCAACCTTGAAAATATATTATCAATATGTGCCACCTGCATTTGCGTGGTATGATGTACCTGCAGGAGGAAACAGTCTTTACTCATTGTCCCCGTTTAATCCATTAGCGTTTTCAAATGCTGTCGTAAACAATTCGAATGTGCAGGGACTGTATACATTTTATGCAGCTTGTCTTGGTCTTCCAACATGTCGAGTACCGGTTCATTTATTGATCAATCCAACACCTGCTGCTTATCAGGACACTCTGTTAAAATGTGAATATGCTAACGGTGCCAATAATGCTGCTTTTGATTTGACAAGCCTTAATGGCTTTGTTTCCGGTGGACTTTTCCCAACAGTTTCTGTAGATTATTATGGCGATCAGGCGCTGATAACCCAGATCATGAATCCAACCAATGACACAAGTAGTACGAATGTAATTTATTCGAAGGTGTACTATGCTTCAACTGGATGCTATTCATCAGATACTGTCTATTTGGATGTGAGTTCCATCCCTCAGTTTACATTACCTATTTATACCGGATTTGCTTGTGCACCGAGTGCAATTGACATTTCTTCATTGATCAGTATTTTTCCGTCAATAGGCAATGATACTTTATTTTTCAATGATCCTTTATTCACGTCACCCTATACAGGTAATCCTCATGCCATCAATGTGGCAGATACGGTGTATATGATCACAAAAACTTCCAATAGCGCAGCTTGTAAAGATACGGCAATGGCCTATATCGATGTCTTGGCAGCCACGAATAATATTGCCAATCAGGATCCTGGTAATTTTTCGGTCTGTGGGGCTGTTGGATGCGGAACCATAGCTTTGGCGAATGGGAATACAGAAACACTTTATACCACTACAGATTGCCGACGCATAGCAACAGTGACTGACAACCCAACTGACCTGATTAATCTGGGCAATGTGAGCATCTGTGAAGATATCGATTGTTCCATTGGCAATGTGAACGGACAACCTTATGTAAACCGTCATTATGAGATTACACCAACGACCAATGGTAAGGCTCAGGTCTGTCTGTATTATCTTCAACAGGATTTTGATGATTATAACAGTGCTGCCTTCCCAGCTTGGCCATTCATGGACCCGACCGTGAATCTATGTATCAATCAGGTCGACAATGGCGATATCAATACACCTGGCCATACGGCCATTTCAATTCCTAACTCGGTGATTACTTCCACTTATGATCCCGTCACTACAGTGTGGACAGTTTGTTTTCCAGTAGATAGTTTTTCCTATTTTTATTGTGCAACATGTAATCCCTTGAACATACCATTGCCGGTGAGTCTGCTAAGTTTTGAAGGAAAACGTGTAAACGGAAGCTCTGCTCTGAATTGGATAACCTCCAGTGAACAAAACAACAGTCATTTTATTGTGGAGCGAAGCAAAGATGGGAAAACTTTCAATGCAATATCCGATAAGATCAAAAGCAAGGGCATGAATGGCAATAGCAACATGCAGTTGTCATATGATTACACTGATGCTTCACCGATGAACGCACATAATTATTATCGGCTGCAACAAGTCGATATCGATGGTCATATGAGTTACAGTGGAACACTGGATATATATTTCGGAAATGAGACATTGGTAACGATGTATCCTAATCCAGTGAACACAGAACTGACAGTGGATGTCAACACGCCCGATGCTACCCGGGCTCAAGTAAAAATCATGGATGCCACAGGCAGGGTGGTGCGAACAGTTGAATTGACTTTACAGGCTGGTAGCAATTCAACAAAGATCGATATGCAATCCTTGACAGATGGTTTGTATCTGGTTCGTATTAGCAATCAGAAAGAAATCAACTATACACAGACCATCAGAAAGAAGTAGAGTATCAATTTGTTTTGAAATGTTGTGGCATTTAGTTGTCACAACATTTGCTTTTTCATAAAAAAAGTTATCTTTACTTTTCGCATTCACATTAAACTTCAATAAATAAATGAATAAAAAGTTATTATTCCTACGTTTTGTTTTGTCATTACTTATTATGAGCGCAAGTACAATGTCCTATGGTCAAATCATTTTTTCAGAGGACTGGTCTAGCAATAGTTTTACAACAAACAGTTGGACATTTCCTGCAGGGCAATCTAACTGGACCATGGGGGCAGCATATACTCCAACTGGCGGAACAGCTCCTAATGCTTATTTTAACTGGTTCCCAACTGTGACGAATTATAGTAATGAATTGGTCACCCCTGTTATCAATGCAACCGCCTATGCAGGAGGATCAGTCTTTTTAAGTTACAAATTCCAGCTCAACAACTTCTCAACAGCCACTATTGAACAATTTGCTATAGAATATAAGACGGTAGGATCTTCATCATGGTTCTTACTTACTAATTATTCAAGTGCTGGGGTGGTTGGAACTGTGAACTGGGCCCCAACTAATATCGTTTTGCCAGGTATGGCTGGACAGAATTTTCAAATCAGATTCAGACCTTATGGTCCAAATTCATTCAATATTAATGGATGGGGAATTGACGATATTCAGGTTCTTGCATTAAACCCTTGTACAGGGACACCTGTTGCTGGTACAGCGTCCGCTTTGCCTGCTAACCCATGCCCGGGAGATCCTGTCACATTAAGTTTGACGGGAGCATCTGTAGCTGGCGGACTGGCTTATCAGTGGCAGCGCTCTACAGTTGGACCTACAGGCCCTTGGTCTAATATAGGTACGGCCAACCCGTTAATTTATAATCCACCTGCTGGAAGTACAAGTTGGTACAGATGTATAGTAACGTGCACTGCCACGGGGTTGACAAGCACATCTGTATCTAGTGCAGCCGTGATAGTACAAGCTTTTTCAGCCACATCACCATGTTATTGTACTCCAACTAATGCAGGATCGGCGTGTATTACGAATGTAACTTTTGGCTCATTGAACAACACCACGCCCGGATGCACCGGTACCAATAATTACAATTTCTATACAACACCGGTGGCTAATTTTACAGCAGGAAATCCATATACATTCTCCATGACAACAGACGCGTCTGCTATTACCTCAGTTTGGATAGATTATAATCATAATACAGTTTTCGAACCTTCAGAATGGAATCAGATTTATACAGCTGGTTTATCGGGTTCACTAACATTTTCGATACCTTTTACCGCTGTGGCTGGCCAGACCAGAATGAGGGTAAGGAGTCGTCTAACCGGGAACCAGAATGGATCTGGCGATGCTTGCCTAGCCATGGGATCGGGGGAAACAGAAGATTATGTCGTAAATATTAATCCAGCTGGTCCTTACGACCCTACATTGTCAGCCATTGTCGCGCCAATCGGAAATGCATGTACTGACTCTTTCCAAACTCTTTCAGCAACCGTTTATAATTATGGGTCAACGAATATCAGTACTTTTCTTCATCCTGTGACTGTTACATTTACTGTAACAGGCCCGACAGGAACCAATACATATTCTCAAACCATAGGTGGAACATTAGGTTCTCCGACTCTTTTCGGATTAGGCGGCGCTCCACCTTTAACGTTCACTGTCAATAATGTCAATATGTTTAGTGGTGGAATGTATTATATCAATGCGGTAGTAAGTTGCCCGACAGTCGGTAACGCTTCTACGAGTAATGATTCCTTGCCCAATGCCATTGTAATCAATAATTACCGACCAACTGCAGGACCTGATTATCCTCTTTGCCAATATAGTTCAATCCCATTCGGCCAAGGATTATCCGTTGGTGGATGTTCGGCTCCTCTTTTTGATTCGATTACGATTAATTTTACAATTCTCGGCCCTTGTAATGACGGTGCCAGTGATGCTGCCGCTTGTCAGTTTGCTACCGCAACTGTTCCTCCTATCATTGCAGGTGCTCAAATCAATAGTGGTGTTTTGAAGATAACGAATCTGGCCACGCAACCAGGTTCTTGGATGAGTGAAATGAGATTCAATCTTTATTCAACAAATCCAGCGTCACCGTATTCAGGAGGTGTGACCGCACCCGGCTCTGCCAGCGCTGGTTCAACTAATTTTACGTATACCAGACCAATTCCTACTGGAGCATTAGGAGCCATAATGGGAGCACAAGGCAGTACCCTTAATATTGGCTACTGGGAAAGTTTTAATGACATAGCCAATGCTTCAGATATATCAATCAATGCAGCAGGCGGACCAACCGTTGCAACCTTGAAAATATATTATCAATATGTGCCTCCTGCATTTGCGTGGTATGATGTGCCCACCGGAGGTTCAAGTTTATATTCTTTAACACCTTTTAATCCCTTATCGTTTTCCAATGCAGTTGTAAACAATTCAAATGTGCCGGGTCTGTATACGTTTTATGCAGCATGCTTAGGATTGACAAACTGCAGAGTGCCTGTAAGGCTTTCAGTTAAACCAACACCAATGGCCGTTCAGGATTCGATGATGCAGTGTGAATATGCAGTAGGTGCGAACAATGCTATTTTTAATTTGCCATCACGAAATAGCGTTGTTTCCGGAGGTTTATGGCCTTCAGCCAACGTTGAATGGTATGGTGATCAGTGGACGCTTACTTCAGTTTCAACTCCTGCCACCGACACAAGCAGTACCAATGTAATTTATTCAAAGGTTTTCTACACATATGGTCCATTACAATGTTCAACCTCTGATACGATGTATCTGCAGGCAGTTTCTATTCCTCAGTTTTCATTACCTATTTATACCGGATTTGCTTGTGCACCAAGTGCAATTGACATTTCTTCATTGATCAGTATCTTTCCAACGACCGGGAATGACACCTTGTTTTTCAATGATCCTTTATTCACGTCACCCTATACAGGTAATCCTCATGCCATCAATGTGGCAGATACGGTGTATATGATCACAAAAACTTCCAATAGCGCAGCTTGTAAAGATTCGGCAACGGCCTATATCGATGTCTTGGCAGCCACGAATAATATTGCCAATCAGGATCCTGGTAATTTTTCGGTCTGTGGGGCTGTTGGATGCGGAACCATAGCTTTGGCGAATGGGAATACAGAAACACTTTATACCACTAC
>CAIQUX010000063.1 GCA_903875055.1 uncultured Bacteroidota bacterium | reverse complement strand
TTGTTTTAATTTTATTAATAGTAAGTATCTTTACAAAAAAAGGAAGTTCAGTTTTATAAATAAGATTTTTTAAAAAATAGTCAATTATGCTTCGATTTAAGATCAAACAGATGGTTCAAGCTAAAGGCATTCTCCACCCACATCAATTTTTGATGAAAAATTGCGGGTTTACAAGCAATAAAGCCTTTAACCTGCTGAATGAAACACAAAAGAGTATTACCCTTAGTGATGCCAGTACCTTATGCGAACAACTGACATGCACGCCCAACGACCTGCTATTTTGGGAGCAAAATGCCTCAGACAAACTGCCAGATGACCATCCATGCTTGTCGCAACTGAGTGCACCTGACGCACAAAGTGATTGGAAAAAAATATTAAAATCCCTCAGCAAAGAAGATGTGGATGACCTTTATAAGCAGGCACAGTCAAGGCTGAATAAAAAGTAAAACTTTATTTTATTACCGAAAACCGGTAAAAAACTACCTGATAACTTTGGTAACAATAAAGGAATTGTAGCAGAGCTCATATGGGTATAGTACAAATTCCAATCGGTATTATTCGGGAATCTTGTTCTCTTATCTGTACCACACAATTCATGACATGACATGAATCTTCATGTCTTAGGTAAGATAAATGTTCATTTCAATGATTTTTATTTTCAACTTAGCTAATAGGTGTGTACTTTAGTCAAAATTTTAAAACTATGTTTTTGATATTATTAGGCCTGCTATTCATTGTATTCTCTTCTCATGTTCCTGCTCAACTAATAAGATTGCAAGATCCTGTAAAAGTTAAGAAATCGGTTCGTCTTGCAGGTTTTGCATTTATATTATTAGGCTTGCTCACCTCTTGCATCAAACAGATTGATACCGGATATGTTGGAGTTCAGTCTTTATTTGGGAAGATTCAGCCAGTTGTTTTGAGAAGTGGTCTGAATGTGATAGATCCTTTGGTGGATGTTAAAGACGTTGATGTAAGAACACAGAATTATACTATGAGTGGTGTTCATGATGAAGGAGAGAAAAGTGGAGATGACGCTATCCGGGTTTTGACAAGAGACGGATTGGAAGTTACAATTGATCTGTCAGTGCTTTACAGGGTGAATGCCGCAAATGCACCTAAGCTGATTCAAATGGTAGGTATCGAATTTAAAGATAAGATTATTCGACCTGTCACCAGGACTAAAATCAGGGATAACGCAGTTTACTATGATGCGGTTGAATTATACTCAACAAAACGAGACGAATTTCAAACGAGAATTTTTAAGGGTATCGACGATGAATTCAATAAGCGAGGCTTAATACTTGAGAATTTATTGGTTCGCAATATTTCATTGCCTCAGGCAGTCAAACTTACCATTGAAAGCAAGATTAATGCCGAACAAGATGCACAGAAAATGCAGTTCGTCTTGCAAAAAGAAAAACAGGAAGCTGAACGGAAACGAGTTGAAGCACAAGGTATTGCCGACTATCAAAGGATAATCAGTGAAGGGCTTACTGATAAGCAGTTGCGTTATGAACAAATTAAAGCCTACAAGGAGATTGCGTCATCTCCGAATGCCAAAGTTATCATCATGCCTGATAAAGGAAACAACGTCATTTTGGATACTAAGTGAACCCATTATTAATTTGGCGTATGTTGGAATAAAATCGAGTTCGGCGTGCCAGATCCGACTGAGTTCAAAATAACAGTCCTGTCATTATCCGTGCTATTGTATTTGACTTTGGAATCCATGTTTACATCTTCAAGCCTGTAACCGATGACAATATTATTTGGTGACGATGGTCCAACGGTATTCAGAACCTGATCCTTGTCATTTGAAAAACCATTATACTTTACGGCTTTATTGGCATTAGCATCTCCAACGTAAAGCAACCTTATGATTCCGTCAACTTTACGTGGAGGGTTTGAAATCAGGGGATTCACCCATACAGGAGCTTCGCTGCTGAAATCAATGATCGTTGGAGTCGAGTTTAGTGCTAAAGGTGTCGCTGTCATTACGCCCAGATGGTTTCGATGTTTAACACTGAAATAATAATTTCCATTGACTTGATTAGGAAATACTACAGGGGAAACTCCGTCTGAAGCACTGACTATATCACCGTCACGTTGTAACAAGGCTCTTTTAGTTGCTACTATGAGTGTCGGGTTGTTTGCTGAACGTAATTCTAAAAATATCCAGTCTACAATCGCGTCATTGCCACTTACCGAAAGAATGGACTGAGAAACTGTTTCGCCTCCAGGATACGAAATTTGAGGGAAATTTAAAGGTGCTGTTGAATAAGGCTCAGTCGTTGGAATCAGATTATTTATTCGAAGACTATCACTCATGAGACCGAGTGTTGAATTATAAGGGCCAGCAAGCATAACTTTTGGAGAAATACTAAGACCTAGATTCTGGGTATTGATGGTAAGATTCAAGGAGAGTATGCTGTCGCAGCCTTGAGAATTCACTATAATGGCGGTAAAGACGCCAGAGTTTGTATAGGTATTCCCGTTCACAGGCCAAGTATAACTATTGTTAGCTGAAATTGAAATTGTTGAGCTACTGCTGTTTAGAACTGTAAGATTCAGAGTATAGGAACTATCGCATCCCCATACATTAGCAAATGAAGCCGATTGGTTCCCAGTTGTCGTGTATGTTTGGCCGTTTACAGTCCAAAAATATGAATCGCAGGCAGTGGCGGATTGGGATAGATTATTACTTGCAGTATGAATAGTAATATTTGACGGTGAAGTGCTGGAAGAACATCCATTATTATCAGTATATGAATAGTTATACGTTGTGGATGCTCCCAGATAAGGATTTGTAACACTGAAAATTCCACCGGAAGGAGTTCCAATCAATGCGAGTGGTATACCTGAACAACCATTAACGTCGCTAATCGTGACAATAGGCAAAGGGTTGATACTCATCAGCATGCTATTTGAAGTTCCAGTGGCCGGTGAAGCGCAAGTGACTGATGATGTCATGATGCAATTCACATTATCACCATTACTTAATGTCGATGATGAATATTGTTGACTATTCGTTCCGACATTGATTCCATTCACTTTCCATTGATATGAAGGTGTGCCGCCATTGATGGGAGTTGCAGTAAACGAAATTGGTGTACCCATGCAAGACGGATTATTTCCGTTAGTGATTGATATTGACACGGATGGAGTAACAACAGGATTGATAGCCATTGAAACAGTATTTGAGCTGGCAGTTGAAGGTGACACACAGGTAGCCGATGATGTCATAATACAATTGACGTTTTGCCCGTTTGTCAACCCGTTAGTTGTAAATGTCGGGTTGTTTGTTCCAGCATTCACACCGTTTACTTTCCATTGATAAACAGGAGTTCCTCCATTGGTTGAATTGGCTGTAAATGTTAATGAGGAACCATCACATGATGGGATGTTTCCTGAAGTGATGGCGATAGTGACTGTTGGGGTTAATATTGGATTGATACTTACTGTTATATTGTTTGAAGAGACTGTAGCAGGTATAGCGCATGTTTGAGTCGAAGTCATATCGCAACTAACTATCTGTCCGTTGGTCAACGTGCTACTGCTGAAGATTGAGCTATTGGTTCCCGCATTGACACCATTGATCTTCCATTGATAAGTAGGTGAACCTCCATTGATTGCTGTGGCTGAGAATGTAACAGAAGTTCCACTACACGAAGGATTTAAACCTCCGGTTATGGCGATGGAAACTGACGGTGTCACATTGGAGTTTATTGTCAACGTGACACTATTCGACGATGCGGTGACCGGATTGGCACAACTTAAACTTGAAGTCATGTTACAAGTGATAATCTGGCCATTCGTTAAAGCACTTGAGCTATACGTTGGGCTATTGGTTCCTACATTGACTCCATTGACC
>CAIQUX010000062.1 GCA_903875055.1 uncultured Bacteroidota bacterium | reverse complement strand
CAGGTTTGCCGCCGACTCTTCGTGAATAAAACAAGGCTGCTTTATTGAACAAATCAGTTCCTTCAGTAAAGAAAGGACGGTTCTCATTGAGCTGCTGTTCGAAAGGAGACAAGTTACGAATCAGATTATCTGATATTACTTGCGAGAAATCAGGGATCAACGTCAAGTCCAATGTGAATGATTCATTGAGACCATACTTCACATCCAGCCCACCACTTCGAAGCCATCGCTTTGTTGCGACAGTTGATTCTTCTTGTTGAAGAAATCCTGTCGAAATATAAGGGAATAAAAACAAACGCACCGGCGGATTGATATGTTTCAGTCCGGTGAGCATGCCTGTTTGTGCCAGGAAACCTTGCTTCTGTACATCGATTTTGTTCCAATAACTGCTTTCGTTTAATTTACGCACGCTGCGGTAGAAATTAATACCCCAATTCATTTCTTCTTGTTTAGAAAATCGTAACGCACTGAAAGGGATTTCTATTTCGACCCGCCAACAGTCCTCGCTGATGTTCACCTTGGAGGTCCAGACGGCATCCCAACTTACATCGCCGTATTCGGATCCACCACTTAATCGTTCATCTTGTTGAACCCCGGTGCTTGAAACACGAAAGGCAAAACCATTTTGATGATCGTCATAGGTATCGAGATAAATCGACAACACATCGCAATTCGGATTATTCAACATATCCCTTGCGGTCAATTGCTTTGATGAAACTGATTTAGGCTGATACATGGTAGCCCCTATGAAAACAGCTGAATTTGTATAGCACATTCTTACCTCTGTCTTATAGGCTGAAGGCTGATCAGGACTCGGTACAGTCTGAGTAAAGTCATTGATGATCGCACATTGTTTCCAAACATCGTCGCTAAAGTCTCCGTCTATCTTGGGCTGCGCGGCTACCGCCTGTATCGCACAAACTCTTCGGGATTGTGACCATGTATCATACGAAATGAATAGAAAGATGAAAAGACAAAACAAAAGCCTCATAAACGAAGAAGAATAAATGAAAGTTGAAAATACAAAGCAGCGTTGCAATACCATGTATCACATAGGATGAATGGCACTATTAATTTCTGAAAGGATAAGGAATCCAACAGCTTAAACGGCAATGAAAGAAATCAAAAGAAAACTAATAATCACTTTTCATTCTGTCCCAAAGTTCCGGTATACGCTTAACCCACACCAGTTCTTCCATCTTATCCTTGGCATCCTGTACCGGAATACCGAACCATACCTTACCACCAGGAAGTGATTTACCAACACCACTCTTGGCTAAGACAACTGTATTACTTTCAATGACAAGATCTTTCGACACACCCACTTGCCCGTAAAGAAGTACATTATCACCGATAGTCACTTTACCAGCGACGCCTACCTGTGCAGCGAACAGACAATTTTTACCGATCACTGTTCCATGACCGATATGAATAAAGTTATCCAGTTTGGTACCTTTCCCGATGATGGTGATACCGCTTACTCCGCGGTCGATTGCGCAACAAGCGCCTATCTCGACATCATCTTCGATAATGGTGGTACCGCAGCTTTCAAGTTTCAGATATCGCAATTCTTCGTTCTCTCGCTTATTGAAATAGAACGCATCACCTCCGATAACAGAATTCGCCTGGATATTTACATTATTGCCAATCGTAGTTCCATCATAAATCACCACACCCGGATGAATCACGCAATTCATTCCGATGGTACAATGATTGCCTACAAATACACCCGGTTGTATCACGGTGCCTTCTCCGATGACCGCTGTTTCACTGATCATTGATCTGGCAGGTTCAAACGGGCAAAAATGTTTGACGAGTTTGACATAAGCACTGGCCGGATCTTTTGTAATCAACAACGCTTTACCGACAGGACACTCTACTACCTTATTCATTATGATCACCGACGCTTCGCTCGTGAGCAGACGGGAATAGTATTTTTCAATATCAACAAATGAAATGTCACCAGGGGTAATTTTATGCACTTCATTGATACCATCGGCTTCAATAGCTCCATCTCCAATTAATTCGGCACCAACAAATTTGGCTATCCATTTTGCATTCACCGGGGCTTTTAATTTCATAATGTTCTCTTGTTATATATGTTTGAGTTATTATTTTCTTGGTTTGTTTAATTCAGTCACCAACTTTTAATAAAAGTAAAGATAAAAACAATACGCTTAAAATGGCTGTATTTTTTTTTACCGTTCAAACTATTCTGCAACCTAATCTCTTATTCTGTTTAATGTGATTGCTCGTTATCTGATGAATGATCATGAAATTTATATTCAACGTCAACAAATTTCATCGAAACACCTTTCAAATATTAACAATAAGTGAATAACTTTTAAGTCTAAAAATTTTTCTCATCAAAAAAAACGAACTATACTTGTATTGGTTATTTCGCTTACTAACCCATAAATTCAAAAAACCCGATTGATTTTTTCTGTCGGGTTTGTTTTTTGTTAGCCTGAAAGCCTTTATTCATCAGCATTTCAGACAAGAAAAAAAATAAAATTTATTTCCACAAACGCTGCATCAATTTTTCTTGGATGTATCAAACAAGCAAGAATAAAATAAACATTTTCATTCATCATGATTCAATAATCAAGAAAACCAGAAATTATTTTTTAGGTCGGTTACGCTTTATTGAATTATTTTTAGCCACAATAAATTAGAGATATGCTACAATCGATGACGGGTTTCGGACGGTCAGAATTCAATTTAGGTGACTATGTTTGCTCGCTAGAAATCCGTTCGTTGAATGGCAAACAATTTGAATTGAATTCGAAGATTCCTTCTATTCTGAAATTGTATGAAATCGCCATCCGAAATCAGATACAACAGCATCTTTCACGTGGCAGTGTCGACATCACCATTTATCTGAAACAGCACGGCACTTCAAAACCGGTCTCAGTCAATCTCGAACTAGCCAGATATTATCATGATGCGATGAATCAGATTGCAGACGAATTGAATCTAGAAAAAAAAGATATGCTCGCGACGCTGATGCGTATGCCTGAAATCGTTTCGACTATAAACGACACAATTGACGAGTCTCTATGGAATACTCTTTCCTTAAAAATCGACGAAGTTTGCATGTTGCTTAATAAACACAGACTTGAAGAAGGGAGCATGCTAGAACGTCATATACTGGCAAATATCCGCTCAATAGAACGCATGTGCAATGAAGTAAACCCTTTAGAAACAGGGCGTTTAGAAAGGCTCAAAGAAAAACTGAACAACTCATTGCAAGACCTGCTTCATTCAAACTCGGTCGATAAGAACCGGTTGGAACAAGAAGTGATTTATTATGTGGAACGATTTGATATAACGGAAGAAAAAAACCGACTGCTTCATCATTGCGACTATTTTTTCACTTTACTTGAAGAGGACTCGGCTATGAAAGGAAAAAAACTCGGATTTCTCTTGCAGGAAATCGGTCGTGAAATCAATACGATGGGCTCCAAAGCGAATGATGTAGCCATACAGAAAATTGTTGTAATGATGAAAGATGAACTTGAACAAGCGAAAGAACAATTATTAAATGCTTTATAGTTCTCCTATTATATGAATAAAATAAAACAGATACTTTTTGTCACTTTTTTCGCAGGAATTCTTTTTTCATCCTGTATGCGATCTGATGTATATGAAAAAAATGTAGCCCTCCCCTCAAATAAATGGGAAGAGTCTAATAAACCTTCCTTCACGTTTGATATCAGTGACACGCTTGCCAACTATACGATGTCACTTACCATGAGACATACAGACGCTTATCCATATTCGAATATCTGGCTCAACGTGACAACAACACCACCGGATGAAAAAACAGGCTCATCTGTAAAGATCGAGGTGCCGCTTGCACAACCTGATGGCAAGTGGCTCGGACGAGGCATGAATGAAATATGGGAACACCGAATGCCTCTTTCCAGAAATGGAGAAGCGATTCATTTCAAGAAAAAAGGAGTTTATACAATACAACTTGAGCAGATTATGCGGGTGAATCCATTACCTGAAGTGATGAGTGTAGGAGTAAGGCTGGAAAAGAACAAATGACCTGGCTGCACTTACACCGAACTTACACCATTGAACATAATTGCCCACTTCCAAACCCAAGCATCACAGAAACGAATAGAAAGAAGCCATCACTACACTTCGATTTATCTAAACTGGACAAGAATTAATTTATTCAATTTACATTTACATCATGTTATCTCAAATAAAAACAACACAACTTGTCAAACGGTATGGCAAGCGTATCGTTGTGAAGCAAGTTTCAGTGGAAGTCAAACAAGGCGAAATTGTTGGATTACTCGGACCAAACGGGGCCGGCAAGACCACCACTTTTTATATGGTAGTAGGATTAATCAAACCGGATGAAGGTGAAGTATTCCTCGATAATCTGAATATTACCAAGCTGCCCATGTATAAACGTGCACAGCTAGGCATCGGTTACCTACCGCAAGAAGCTTCAATTTTCAGAAAGATGAGCGTGGAAGACAATATCACATCAGTACTTGAAATCACGTCCCTGACAAAGGAAGAACAACATGAAAAACTGGAATCTCTGCTAAGCGAATTCAGACTGACCCATGTGCGTAAAAGTATGGGTGATGTGTTGAGCGGAGGTGAACGAAGAAGGACTGAAATTGCAAGAGCCTTGGCCGTCAATCCCAAGTTTATATTATTGGATGAACCTTTTGCTGGAATCGACCCGATTGCCGTTGAAGATATACAGTTGATCGTTGAGCAATTGAAATACAAGAATATCGGAATCCTCATCACTGATCATAATGTACAGGAAACCTTGTCCATTACTGACCGTGCCTACCTCTTATATGATGGCAATATCCTCAAATCAGGAACAGCCGAAGAGTTGGCATCAGATGAACAGGTCAGGAAATTATACTTGGGCCAGAATTTCGAGCTTCGGAAGAAACAAGCATTATAGTGGCGGTTTGAATTCATCAAGCATTGATTCCTTCTGTTTTTACTAAATAAAAAATTATCTTTACGCTCATTGTTTCAAAAAATAGCCCCCCTTTTTAAAGAGAACTGAAGGTATGAGAATATTAAGTCCGGCACTTAAAGGTTTAATCAAATTGAGATGGAGTTCCATCGACAATTTTCTGCTCAATCCGGAAAGCACACAAACCATGTTGTTCAACAATCTGGTACATAGTGGCCAATTTACTGAATTCGGCAAGAAGTTTGATTTCCAACATATAGATAGTATCAGGGAATATAAAAAGAATGTACCGGTCAATGAATATGAAGACCTGAAACCATATATCCAGAAAATGATGGAAGGCAGCCAGAACGTTCTATGGAATTCGCCTGTCACATGGTTTGCCAAATCAAGTGGAACGACTTCAGACAAAAGTAAGTTCATCCCAGTAAGTAATGAGTCAATGGAAGACGGTCATTTCAAGTCGGCCAAAGATCTCCTGGCTTTGTATTACCGCAATTTTCCACAATCAGGCATCATGTCGGGCAAATGCCTCACGTTAGGCGGGAGTCATCAAGTCAATCAGTTGAACGCTGACTCATATTATGGTGATTTGTCTGCCGTCATGATACAAAACATGTCATATTTCACTCAGCTGATCAGAACGCCGGATATATCCATCGCCCTGATGCAGGAATGGGAGGAGAAGATTGAAAAAATGGCTGAAAGCACCATCCTTGAAGATGTGACGATGATTGCCGGAGTACCGACCTGGACTATTGTATTGATAAAAAAGATTTTTGAAATCACCGGCAAAAACAATCTGCACGACATCTGGCCTAACCTTGAATTATATATCCATGGTGGTGTCAATTTCACACCTTATGAACAGCAATTTAAAACGCTGATACCTTCTCCTAACATGCATTATTTGGAAACCTATAATGCATCTGAAGGCTTTTTTGCTTCACAGGATATCATAGGAAGAGATGGCCTTCTTTTATTCTTAAATCATGGAATCTATTATGAGTTCATGCCAATGGAGGAATACGGAAAAGAACATCCTGAAACATTACAATTGCAGGAAGTGGAAATCGGAAAGAACTATGCGCTGGTCATCAGCACGAATTCCGGTTTATGGCGATATATCGTAGGTGACACGGTTCAATTTGTTTCGACCAATCCATTCCGCATCAAGGTATCAGGACGAATAAAAAGTTTCATCAATGCATTTGGTGAAGAGGTCATTGTCGATAATGCGGATTATGCTCTGGCCAAAGCTTGCCGTAACACGGCTGCTGAAGTCAATGATTATACAGCAGCACCAGTTTATTTTTCAGATGATTCGAACGGTTGTCATGAATGGGCCATTGAATTTGAAAAGCAACCTGAAAGTCTCGACCATTTCATTTATGTTTTAGACAAATCCTTACAGGAAATCAATTCTGATTATGAAGCCAAACGATATAAGGATATAGCTTTGAGAGCACCAATTGTCCATGTGTTACCAAAGGGCACGTTTAACCGATGGCTTAAAAACAAAGGCAAACTGGGCGGTCAGCATAAGATTCCCCGATTGTGTAATGACCGTAAATTGCTGGAAGAAATTCTTGGTTTGGTTACATCAACATCGATGGCGTAACTGAATACTGGAATCCATACTAGTAAAGCCTTCTCCTACTTCCGGAAGTAAAATTTTAATGCTACTTTTGCACATGCCCCTCATAACACTCACATCCGACTTTGGAACACAGCATCATGCCTTGGCGAGTGTAAAAGGCAGGATACTAAGTGAATTCCCTGATGCTACAATAATCGACATCACACATACAATCAACGGGTTCAATCTGCAACAAACAGTGTATATGTTCAGACAGGCCTACAGGCATTTTCCAGAAGGAACTTTTCATTTTATCCTTTCCGAATTATATGCACATCCTGGCAGACGATTGTTGTATGCATTCGAACACGGACAGCATATTCTCTGCGCTGATAACGGATTCATCACCATGCTTTTCAATGACAAGCCAATTCAAATATATCGATTAACCGAACCAATACGCCCTTATAACTTTATCACTGTAACCGACCTTTTTATTTCGACAGCATCCTCTTTATTACATCAGCATAATGGGGACATGGAGAATGTGACCGTAGATGAAATCCTGGTGAAACGTGCTGCACTTGCTTCGTATAACAATGATATACTCGAGGCTCAAGTCTTATATATTGACCATTTTGGAAATGTCATACTCAATGTGACACATAATCAATTTGAAGAGACAAGACGAGGAAGGAAATTCAAGATTCTATTCATGCGTGATGAAGAAATTAATACACTTAGTGAACATTATAATGATGTCCCTGAAGGCGAAAAACTCTGTCTCTTCAATTCAGCAGATCATCTTGAAATAGCCGTGAATCGTGGTAATGCGTCTCGCTTATTCGGGTTCAAGGAGAATACTGACCAAAGTTTATTTTACAATACAATAAAATTATTTTTCGAATGATCCGTGTGGTAAAGTTGTCTTTTAAACCAGAACATATTAACGATTTCAAACTTTTTTTCGAAGGACGAAAGGAACGAATCAAATCATTCCGGGGATGCACGTATTTAGAACTTTGGCAAGACCATAACGATTCAGGCATTTTTTATACATATAGTATCTGGAACGATCAAAAACACTTGGAAGAATACAGGATTTCCGAATTGTTCCAGGATACTTGGGCCATTGTTAAACCATGGTTCAGCCAAAAGCCCATGGCTTTTTCAGCCGACAAAATGATGGTTGTATGATGACGGAATTATTTTTTAACGGAGACGAACATCGATTGATGGCTTTCATCGCCGAACAACAATACAATCAAATTATTTTACTAGCCGATACAAATACGAACGGCCATTGTATTCCATTATTGAGAAATTTATTGCCCCGATTGATGAATTCCAACCGGATAGTAATTCCATCCGGTGAACAGAATAAGACGTTGGATGTCTCTTGTTTGATATGGAATGAACTTAACCGATTAAACGCCGGCAGATCATCCCTTCTGATAAATATTGGAGGCGGCATGGTCAGTGATATTGGAGGATTTGCTGCGTCAGTTTTTAAGAGAGGAATGGACTTTATAAACATCCCGACTACCTTATTATCGATGACCGATGCATGTTATGGTGGCAAAACCGGCATTGATTTCAATGGGTTGAAAAATAATCTTGGTACGTTCCAGGAACCTTTAGCTATCTATATTCATCCAATATTTCTTCAAACAGTTCCTGATCGGATATTAAAAAGCGGACTTGCAGAATCTGTCAAACATGCGTTGCTGACTTCTCATGACCAATTCAGATATTACTGCCAAGCCCCTTTTGCAGATCTCATATCTGTGGATGCCATCCGAAATTCAATTGCAGTTAAAATGTCAATCGTAACGAAAGACCCGAAAGACCAGAACCTCCGGCAAACACTCAATCTAGGGCACACCATTGGTCATGCTATCGAAAGTTATTTTCTGCAGACGAACACTCCTTTATTGCATGGAGAAGCAGTTCTGCTTGGCTTAAAGCACGAAATCAAATTGAGTGAAGGTATCTTTGGTTTGTCTGAAACGGTGTTAAATGAACTAATGATCTTCAAAGAAAAACATTTTGCTGAACTTAAGGTATCTTATTCGTATAGCGACATCAGGGACTTTCTTCTTCATGATAAAAAAAATAAGACCGGCATTCGAATGAGTCTGTTAAAAAATCCAGGTGATTGTGAAATACAGGTATTGGTTCAGGATCATCAGGTGATGGAAACATTTACAATATGACATTAGAAGCTACAGCAGGGCCTTTAAATGGTGCTGTCCAATTGCCGGCCTCCAAGAGTATCAGCAATCGTGCATTGATGATACAAGCCATGAGTAATGAGCCTGTTTTATTGAATAATTTGTCAGAAGCTCATGACACCATCTTACTCAAGGCTTTGCTTGAAACCATCAGGAATACTTCGGGGGACTTAACGTTGGACGTCGAAGATGCAGGAACTCCGTTTCGTTTTCTTACAGCGTTTTTATCTATACAGGAAGGACGAACATTTTTACTTACCGGCACAAAAAGGCTCTGCGAACGTCCTGTAAATGAACTTATAACAGCATTACAATCCATTGGAGCAGATATTGCATATTACGAAAAAGATGGTTTTGCCCCTTTACTGATTAAAGGAAAAAAGTTATTTGGGGGCTTGATACAGATTCCAGGTAATATTTCTTCACAATTCATTTCAGCACTTTGTCTGATAGCTCCATGTCTCCAAAACGGACTTGAAATAGACATTCTGCATCAAAAGGTTTCTGCCTCCTATATACAGATGACTTTAGACATCATGCGTGAATTTGGGATCCAATACTCAGCCGGTGAAAACAATATCCATATTCCATGTCAAGTGTATCAAGGAAGAGAATACGAAATTGAAAATGACTGGAGTAGTGCCACTTTTTTTTACTCGATGGCTATGATAGCTGATAAAGTGCAAGTGAAATTGACAGGTTTAAAAAAAGAAAGTAGTCAGGGAGATTCCTATATTGAAAAAATAGTGCGGCATATTGGCATTGACACTATTTATACATGTCAAGGGCTAATCATACAAAAAGTGAGCTCAAGACATACTTCTCATCCTAATGAATATGATTTAAGTTCTCAACCCGATCTTGCAGTTCCTTTCATTGTGGCATGCGCACTAAAATATCCTGCAATTCGAATTACAGGTATTGATCATCTTGAATTGAAAGAAAGCAGACGAATTACTGCATTACAGACCGAATTGGATAAAATTAATATTAAATTACTTTTTTCAAAAGGCGTGTTAACCTTTAATACACATCGCGGGAATAACCATTCTATGCATATTAGCTTCCACACATATAACGACCATAGAATAGCCATGGCTTTATCAATGCTCACATTAGCCGGCTATACAGTCACATTGGATGATACAGTATGTGTCCGCAAATCTTTCCCATCCTACTTCACTCAAATACATCAGTTGGGAATAAAGTGTATAAATATGTAATGAACGATGTTGCAAAACTTGTTACATCCAAACTTTATACCGATTTTTACGCATGAATTTGAAATTAACGAGACCGATAGCGTGTGTTGATCTTGAAACCACCGGTGTCAGTATCACTCAGGACAGAATTGTTGAAATATCGATCATTAAACTGCATCCTGACGGCAAAAAAGAAGTAAAAACCAGAAGAATTAATCCTGGTATCCCGATTCCTAAAGAAGCTTCAGAAATACATGGCATTTATGATGAAGATGTAGCTAATGAACCTGGATTTAAAGAATTAGCAAACAGCATCAAGCAGTTTCTGGAAAATTGTGATTTATGCGGTTTTAATTCAAATAAATTCGATTTTCCTATATTGACAGAAGAGTTCTTCCGTGTCGGACTGGATGTCAATTTCAGAGACAGGCATCTAGTTGATGTCCAACAAATATTCTTTAAGAAAGAACCCAGAAACCTTTCTGCAGCTTATAAATTTTATTGCGGCAAAGAACTTCAGGACGCACACAGTGCTGAGGCTGATGCGCTGGCAACTATGGATATCCTTTTTGCGCAAATCTCTCACTATGAAGACCTGAGTGACACTGTGGAGGAATTAGCAGTATTATCTAAAGGCGAAGACTTTTTGGATTACTCAAGACGGGTTAAACTGGTGAACGGAATTCCCGTTTTTAATTTCGGCAAGTATAAGGACAAAGCTGTGACTGAAGTCCTTAAAAAAGAACCTCAATATTATGACTGGATGATGAAAGGTGATTTTGCATTGGATACGAAGAATGTAGTGTCCAAACTTTTTCACGATATGATGTTTAAAAAAGTTTAAGCCAAAATAAAACACGACCTTTATTGTTTTATTATCTTTCTACATGTAATTTGCCCATCTTAAACATTACTTCTTGAAGAAGATAGTTATCATACCTACCTATAATGAAATCGAGAATATTGAAAAAATCATTCGTAAGGTTTTTTCATTAGTCGATGAATTCCATATTCTCATTGTCGATGACGGTTCCCCGGATGGCACTGCCGAGGAAGTAAAAAAAATGCAACCTGAATTCAGAAACAAGTTATTCATTCTTGAACGAAATGGCAAACAAGGGCTTGGGACCGCCTATATTTCAGGATTCAAGTGGGGACTTGAGAATCAATATGATTACCTTTTTGAAATGGATGCAGATTTCTCACACAATCCTGATGATCTCCTCCGCTTGTTTGATACTTGCCATACGAAAGGTGCTGATATGAGCGTAGGTTCAAGGTATGTGACAGGTGGCCGTGTAGAGAATTGGCCTTTGAATCGAGTTTTAATTTCATATGGCGCATCGGTATATGTCCGATTAATCACTTGGATGCGTGTCAAGGATTGCACCGCAGGCTTTGTATGTTACAAGCGTAAGGTTTTAGAAAATATTCCACTGGATGATATTCGCTTTATTGGATATGCATTTCAAATTGAAATGAAGTATAGAGCATGGAAAGCAGGTTTCATAATTAAAGAAATTCCTATCACATTTATTGACCGAAAAGAAGGACACTCGAAAATGTCTAAAGGAATCATCAAGGAAGCTATCCTTGGTGTATGGAAAATGAAGTTTTCATAAGCTTAATAATAAATTTGCACTTACTCTCAGATCACTCATCTTTATGTATGATTGTAATGCCATAAATCAATAATTCATTTACCATTTCGCTGTCGAAATACCTTCAATATACATTCACGATAAGTATTGCACCTTAAAAAAACGGTAGTGGTATAAAAAAACCCCCGGTAAAGCCGGAGGTTTAATAATATTATTTTTCATTCCCAACATGACTACCTGGAGTCACATCTGAATCTGGTGGTGTACCATCATCTTCTTCGTCATTATTAATTTTAAGATTCTTATTCCTGTCCTCAACACCTGATTTATCAATATATTCAGGCCTGTTTATATCATAAATAATACGTTTCTCAGGAATATCACCAATAATCCTAAACTCTGTTCGTCTGTTATATTGTCGTCCTGTTGGATTATCCTTTCCTTTAATTTCATTTGGGGCAATAGGATTTTTCTCTCCTTCCCCACGTGCAACCATTCGTCCTCTGTCAATATTTTTAGACGACATGTAAGACATAACAGCCTGTGCTCTTTTTACAGATAATTCATCATTATAGGCATCTTCACCTTTGTTATCAGTATAAGATCGGATTTCCACACTTACGGAAGGATTATCCTGCATAAACTTAACTAATGAATCCAATGCACCATAGGAATCAGGTTGAAAATCTCCCTTATCAAAATTGTAATAAACATTCTGTACATGGAATTCAAAATCCTTCGTTATTTTGTGCATATATATAGTTACCATTGTTGTATCATCAGGATCCATCGTTGATTTTCCTGAAGTACTAATGGTTGTTCTTCCAGAGATATATCCAGCCTTATCAGCAGTGATCGCATAGTTGTTACCCATTGGTGTGTAGAAAAGAAAATTCCCTTCCTTAGAATAAAAGGTGTCTTTTACAGCAGCAGTAGCTTCATCACTCATTTTAACAACAGTTTGAGGAATAATGGCATTCGTCAACTCGTCAACTACAACACCTTTTACGTAGAAACTAGGTTCTTTAATCACTCTCCAGATATCATCACAACAGGTAGGGTTCTTTACAAAATAACTACCTAGTCGATTCGATACTATATAACCATTATCCTTTTCTCCATTATCCTGAATATAGTACATATCATCAGCAGGCGAGTTAATTGGGAAACCTAGATTATGTAAATTAGTATACCTAGTAGGGCCACCATCGGCACAATAGATATCAAATCCACCAAGACCTACCCATCCGTTTGACGCATAATATAACTTACCGTGTTTAGAATCATAATAAGGAGTAATTTCATCGTATGGTGAATTCAACTTTTTACCGCAGTTTTGAGGACGACGATATGTCTTACGGGCAGAATCATACACTGAATACCAAATATCAAATCCACCTGCACTTTGTAATTTGCGATTAGAAGAAAAATACAATACTTCTTTTTTCCCAACCATCGCGCAATACGGATTTGTATTAGATGATCCTTCTTCATTAATTGAAGGATCAGGTTCTTGTGGATTACCCCATGCACCTGTCTTTTTATTAAATTCGGAAACATAAATCTTGCAAGTAATTTTCATGCTATCATCTTCCTTACATTTTGTAAAGTAAAATCTACTTGCTCCTGGGCTCCATGAGCCATTACCAACATGATACTTAGGGTCGTTGAATCGACCGTCTTCAAATTTCATAGCAACCTCAAAACTATCTTTCACTCGGGTGCGGTCAAATTCCTTTGGCGCCCACATGAACCTTGATACAAAATCCTTACGTTTATCTTTACCATAAACAACAATCTTGTTTTGATTCATTGTAGCAAACAATAAGGCTGTATCGCCTAAAGGTAGTGGAGACAATTCTGTATAAGCCGTGTTCACATTAGGACCGGCGTTTTTTACAAATGCTTTACCTGGGTTATTCAATGAATTAATAGCCATAATACAGCCGTCTATCTCACGCTGGGCATAAATCTTCATTTTTTTATTCTTTCCTCGGTAATTCTTGATATAGGTCTTGAAATTATCAATTGCTTTTTCATAATCACCATTTTGCTTACGCATTACACCTTCTTTATAAGGGCAATCAGGATATAATTCAGGCGAAAGCTCATAAGCCTGTTGATAAGATTCAGCAGCAGGCGGATAATCACGTGTCTTATATAAGCACTCAGCAAGCATATAAGTAACGTAAGGATTACGTGGTTGCTCCTTCTTTAATTGAGCATAATATTCTTCGGCCGAGTAGTAACTCCCCTCTCTGAATAATCCATTTGCCCATGCCAGTTTTTTCTTAAATGGCAGTTTCGATGCGGGGTCCTCTTTGCCATCTGCAAAAACATGTAAAGTTCCCAATGTAATAAAAGCACCTATTAGTGAAAATAACCAAAATTTTCTTCTCATCCCTTGAATGTTATGTAGCTGTAAATATATAGGTAATAATTTGAAAAAGGAAGTCCTGCTGATTTTTTTTTTAAAATCTTGAACAAGGGAAAATTATTTTCCTTGCAAAGTCAAGCGGGTTAGGCTTTACGTAACGAAGCGTAATTTCGAATCCACCATTGCCACCAGAAGCAACTTTCAAATCCGATGTATTGTAGTCATAAGCAAAACCAAGACGAACACCCTGAAATTCCATGCCGGCGGTAATCAATGTTGCATCTCCTTTACGTACCCAGCCTCCAAGAAAAACACTGGTTGCAACGGAACGCACATCAGGGGAACCTACAATATATAAAAACTCAGATCCGGCAATAAGTTCAGAAGCAGAAGATTGTGTCTGATACATCACTGCTGGACGTATACTTAAACGATCCCCGGCATTCCATTCGAATCCTAATTGTGCATTGATACGCATTCCCAATCCGACTTCATTATTCTTTTTCTTTTCAAATGATTCACGTGGCTGATTCAGATTATGTCCCGCCACGCCAAACTGATAGGCAAATCGTTCACCGATTCTATGCCCCCACGACAAACCAGCATTCGCTGTGAAATATTTTACTTTTGGATTGATTTGCTCCCCGGTTGTCCCTGGCTGAAACCCCCCATTAAAAAACTCATCCTGCCAATATAAACGTGACAAATCAATGGTTTTCTGGACATAGCCCCCTTGCAACCCCACTGACAAACTTTTATTGTCGTCCTCACCTAAAAATTTGTGATACGCCAAAGACCCTAATGCCGTTAGATTCGCGAGATTACCATCACCAGAACGGTCATTATAAATAGCCAACCCGCCGCCCAGATAATCTGAAATAGCAACGTCTCTGAATAATTGTGCATCCACAGAGCCTCCAAACGTTACATAAGGAGTGGTCACACTAGACCATTGATTTCTATAGATACCAGTTACTCGGTACTGGCCGTTAAAGTACCCTGTCAATGCAGGATTCAATATCATAGGGGCCCCATTAAACTGCGAAAAATGCATATCCTGAGCTTGCGCAGAAAAGAATGCAGCGAGCGCAAATGCTGAAACTGCTATTTTTTTTGTAATCGATTTAATGTTCATTTTGTTACTCTTTTTTTATCTGATTAAAGTTACATTTCCTTGTTTATAAAATTTCTTACCGGTTGAAGTGGTGGCATCAATCAGGTAAACATAAGTGCCTAAAGGCTGAGGCACCCCGTTAAATTGCCCATTCCATCCCTGATTAATATCCGTGGTTGAAAATATCAATTGTCCCCACCGATTAAATATTTTAAAATAATTTAATGTCGCTATTCCGCGTATAAGAATTCTTAATTCGTCATTAATGCTGGTTCCCGAACCGGGACTGAATGCATTGGGCAAATCTAATATTGTTTCCGGAGAAACAAAAACAGTCAATGAATCGTTGGCAGGGCATCCAAATTCAGTCGTTCCGGCAACAAAATATTTTGTTGTAACCGGTGGTGAAGAAATAGGATTTTTGATATTCTTGTCAGTCAGATGATAATCAGGGAACCATGTAAAGAATGAACAATTTCCAGAAGGCATGAACTCAGTCGTTTCACCAGGATATAATGTAACATCATTACCTGCATCTAAAACACCTTCTGCCGCAACTGCAATTTCTACTAAATCAGTGTCAACACATCCAAGTGCGCTGGTCGAATAGACCGTGTACGTAGTAGTCGAAATAGGCTTACCGATTGGATTGGCAATAGTAGAATCATTGACATAGCGACCAGGTGTATATACATAACTGACACCGCCAATCGCATTGAACTGAACAGAATCTCTAGGACAAATCGTTGTTGTCTGTGGTGTTATAATTGCAAACTCGGTAGGAAATACTGTAACAAGCACCAAATCAGTATCGGCACAACCGATCGGGGTTGATACAATCACCTGCATATTGGTATTTGAGTGACCGTGGAAAATAGGATTCTGTAACGCCCCATTATTTAAATCAGCGCTCGGAGACCATGCATAAATATAATTAGGATACCATGCTGGTTGAACTAATACATGAAGTTGAACTGTATCGTTATCGCACATTTCCCTATCGGCTCCAGCACTGATAACCGGAACAGGCTGAACATCAATACTGAATGATTTCGTCATTGGTGTACAGCCAGGGAAGGTTGCTACAACAGTATAGGCAATAGAAGAATCCGGAATAGAAAGAGGATTGTCTATGATCGGATTATTCAGATAGGTAGAAGGGAACCAATTATAATGAAATAACGGATGACCACCCACTGTAATCTGAACTGTTGAGCCCTGACAAACCGTTGTATCACCATTGAACAAGGTGATATCATTCGGTAACACCAGCACTTCCATTGTATCATCACCTTGACAACCCAAGGCCTGAGGTTCTACATGTAAAATAATTTCAGCATTACCTGTATTACCGAAGGTTGCTGTGGTATTTAAGGTATTGGTTGAAGAAAGAGTTCCTACGCCGGTAATAGACCATGTATAGGTATATGGTTGATTCGGAGAAATGGTTGGATTGAACGGTATACTCATTCCCTTACAGACAATTGAATCATTGCCTATAAGAACGGTCGGCGGTTGATTGATAGATATTTTTATCGAATCACATTTCGGCGCACAACCTGATAATGGCAAAGTGGCGCATACAATATAATCTGTGGTAATATTCGGGCTTACAGAAGGTTCTTTGACAGTAGTACTCGTTATATTGGTTGTTGGTGTCCAGTTGTAAATCAATGAATCAGAACCACTCACCAGAATATGCACACTGTCTTCACGACATACCGTAGTATCTGGTGTAATGATATGCATCTTGATGGTATCACTGATAAACAAACTTACTGAATCGACTATATTACCTGTACAAGGTGCCAATTGATAAATTTTAATTTCCTCATCAGGCTCATTGATACCGTCTTGCAAAGCGGTAAATACTATATTGGCTGACGTTTGGCCGGCAGGAATAGTGACCTGACCGAATGGAGAACCTGGAGGAATAGTAGTAACCGTGTAATCTGCAGGATAAGTTGCAACACCTCCAACCTGATAGTTGATGGTATATGGCAATGGTCCACCCACCGGTCGTGTGACTTTTACAAATCCGGAAGCACATCCTTCCACTATATAAGGATACGGATTTAAGAGATTTGAAATAGGTGTAAACGAAATCGCATTAGAAGAAAGACTTCCTTGCTTTAACCACACCCCAGTGTCCAACGTCGCATCAGAAGCATCCGCAACTGCCAATTTCAAGTGATGAGTTACACAAGGTGTTACGGCAGAGATAGCTGTCAATACATGTGTAAAGCCATTATATGCCACAGATGTTCCACCAATATTATTGACGAACAACGCATTATTAGGTGGTGCGCATGGAGCCGTCACGTTCCCACAAGGATTAGCGGTGGAACTATTGATTGTATTCACACCAACTGGACAAGTACCTCCAGGAACCAACGCAATATTTTTTGAATTATTTGAGTAAGGGCCTACAATACCCGGTCCGCTGATAAAAAACCCAAAAATATCACCATAACTAGTACAGGTGAATGATTGATATTCAGAGGATGAAAAGACATAATCAAATTTAATGGTATCTCCCAAAGGAATAAAATCAAAATCCAGAATACAGGCATCAAACGTAGGATGATTCCCTAAGGCCACAAGATCCGCATCACCGGCTGTACCCATTGAGTTTGCAGGAGTATTACTCGGATTAATCGCACTGTAATTTGCACCAGTGGCAGTAGCAGTTGTCTGTGCAACCCCTGATGTCAGTACAATGCCACTATCCAAACCTAAGTTTGATACGCTTGGCGGCGTCACAAAAAAGAGGCCGTTTCCGGTCTGTGCACAGGTCAACACAGGATTACTGATAGTAACCCCAGTACCAATAAGAGCTTGTGCCAGAATATTAGCTGTCTGGCTTCCATTGACAGTGATTTGGGAAAACCCAATACCTACTGAACCGAAGGCCAACAAGAATGCCAAAAATAACGTTACGCTACGTTTTTGAACCATGCCGATTTTATAATTTTTATACAGACTTTTCATGTTACGAATTTTCAAATTTAATCCAATTTTATTTATTACACAATTTCTTCTCAGTTATTTGGTCTTTTTATTTCAGCGCTTCAATATCCAAGATTTCAATTTTGACGCGAGTGATATTCGAAAAATTATTCTTAGGTTTGTGTTTATGGCTCAACGTGCGAATCCAAAAAACACCTCTTCAAAAAAATCCTCTCTAAAGAACACTGCTGAAACCAGAAATCAATCCCGTTTTTCTTTCCTAACAGACGGCCGTATGAAGAAAATCGTTGGACTTCTCTTTCTTTTATTTGCAATCTTCCTTGCCGTTTCTCTTTGTTCCTATATGTTTACGTGGGAAAATGACCAGGATAAAGTGTTTAATGCCGGCAACGGAATCGATTTCCTGTTGCATAATAAACTCGAAATACTCAATAAAGGTGGTCGTCTTGGCGCCTATCTATCCCATCAACTTATCTTTAATGGCTTCGGTGTCTCTTCCTTTATCTTCGTTTTACTCTTGTCCATCTGGAGCTTGAATCTTCTTTTACCTCGTCGTATCATTTCTACGCTGAAAACGACCTTCTACTCCACCCTCTTTATCCTCCTTCTTAGTCCGGTATTGGCTTATTTTTTCCCTCCTGAAAAATATGCCATTTCCTTTGGCGGCGCCATGGGCGAAAAGATCATCAACTATCTGAATCAGTTTGCAGGCGACATCGGCACCCTCTGTATCATGCTCGGATTGGCCCTCATTGCCCTCATCCTGTTCTTCAATCCTATCATACATTTGCCTTTATGGCACCGTCTGTTTGCTCAGACAGCACGCGAACCGTATGAAATTCCAGCTCATGTGATTCCGATAAAAGCTAAAAAGAATGAAGGGGCCAAACTTTCCATAGAGGAAGGGATGCCTCATGCCGAACCTACCATGGTTGAACAAGCTGTCGTTGATGAAGAAGCATTTCATGTACCCGATAGCTTCTGGGAAAGCGAAACTCGTAAAGAACCAGAAGTGGAAGAATCTCATCCATCCAATGAAATTGAGCTGGATGCCGAGGTTGATGAGCCTGTAGTCACGAAAAAGACATCGGATAATGACCTAACACTGGAAGTGGTCAAAAAAGAAGAGGTAAAATCTGACATTAAAGATACACATGTTACTATTGCCAGCGATGAACCCTATGACCCGTCATTAGAACTTCGCAATTACAAATATCCGACACTCGACCTCCTTGACCAACACAGTATCGATGAGATTTCTATCGACAAACAAGAGCTGGAGGTAAATAAGAATCAGATTATCAATACCCTAAAAAGCTTTGGTATCGCCATCTCCAAGATATCCGCCACGGTAGGACCTACTGTCACCTTATACGAAATCGTACCGGCAGAAGGGGTAAGGATTTCTAAAATCAGGAACCTGGAAGATGATATCGCCTTAAGTCTGTCTGCTCTTGGTATACGTATCATCGCACCGATTCCGGGTAAAGGCACCATCGGTATCGAGGTTCCTAACCTGAAGAAACAGATTGTTTCGATGCGCACCCTTATTTCTTCCGATAAGTTCATTAATAACAATTTTAGCTTGCCAATAGCGCTTGGTAAAAAGATTGACAATGAGAACTATATCGTGGATCTGGCCACTATGCCTCACTTGCTGATGGCGGGTGCTACCGGTCAGGGAAAATCTGTTGGTATCAATGCCATCCTGGTTTCGCTCTTGTATAAAAAACATCCTTCACAGGTAAAATTCGTGATGGTCGACCCTAAGAAAGTAGAGTTGTCTATATATAAAGTCATTGAGAAACACTTTCTGGCCAAACTTCCAAATGAAGAAGAAGCCATCATCACCGATACAAAAAAGGTAATCAATACACTGAATGCTCTTTGTATTGAAATGGATAATCGCTACGACCTGCTAAAAGAGGCCGGTGTACGGAATATCAAAGAATACAACGATAAATTCATCAAACGCCGCCTCAACCCTAAAAAAGGTCATCAATACCTGCCATTCATCATTTTGGTGGTGGATGAATTTGCCGATCTGATCATGACGGCCGGTAAGGAAATCGAAATGCCGATTGCCCGTCTGGCTCAATTGGCACGTGCTGTGGGTATACATCTGATTATCGCCACGCAACGCCCTTCGGTGAATGTCATCACAGGTACCATCAAAGCCAACTTCCCTGCCCGTGTGGCTTACAGGGTATCGGCCAAGGTCGATTCACGAACCATTTTAGATTCAGGCGGCGCCGATCAATTGATAGGTCGTGGTGATATGCTTATTCTGAATGGGAATGATCTGGTGCGTGTACAATGTGCCTTTGTAGATACACCGGAGGTGGAACGTATCGTCAATTTCATCGGCGACCAGCAAGGTTATCCTTCAGCCTTTGACTTGCCTGAATATGAAGGTGCCGATGGTGGTGATCTTGCAGCCAACAGTGGCAGTAAATCCCTCAAAGAGGTGGATCAGATGTTTGAACAATGTGCCCGTTTGGTGGTGACGTCAGGCAGCGGCTCTACTTCCATGCTGCAACGACGATTCAATCTCGGTTATAACCGTGCCGGTCGTATCATGGATCAACTGGAAGCGGCAGGTGTCGTTGGTTCGAGTACAGGCGGCAAACCACGTGAGCTGATGGTGCATACCGAACACGAACTGGAAGAGATTTTAAGGGCTATAGGCCGATAAGCTGAGAGTTAACCTGAGTCAACTTTTTCTTAACTCGAGTCAACTTTTTCTTAACTCTGTCCTCTCCTAAAAAAAATTGACACATTTTGGGCAAACAAAATGCGAAATGAGTAAATCTGAGTATACCCTCAAAGTAAGTGAATCGTTTGAGAAAACAGACGAGAAATTCGATTATGAAATTAGCTT
>CAIQUX010000061.1 GCA_903875055.1 uncultured Bacteroidota bacterium | reverse complement strand
TTCTACCTCTTCTATTGAGGCTTTATACACTGATAATTGCAGTTCAGCTACAGCGACTTTAACTGGTTCAGATGTATCTGGAAACAATTGTTCATGGACTGCTGTTTATACGTATTCAATTGTTGATGCTTGTGGAAATCCGGCATCAGATGCAGTTGTAACGTATACCGGTGGCGATACAGAAGCACCTACAGGTAATGCTCCTACAGCTCAATCTTCATCAACTTGTCGTCCTTCACAATTCGATGCTGAAGGTTTATTTGATGCTACATTAGCTGCCTCTGGTTATTCAGATAATTGCAGTGGTGTAACCGCTACATTGGATAATACAGTAATAAGTGGTAGCACTTGTAACTGGGTAGTCACTTTTACGTTCACAGTATCAGATGAATGTGGTAATCCGTTATCAGGTCAGTCATATGTGATCAACGGTCATAATTTTGAACCTCCAGTGTCAACAACAGTGACCAATGCGTTAAACGTCACCGTGCAATGCGATGACCTTACTGGTTTAGCAGATGCACAGGCATTAGCACCAACGTTTGCCGAAGTTTGTAACGCTACTCAGGTTCCTTCTGTTAAAGTTCCAGGTAATTTTGTATCTGGCTGTGGAGCTTCAGGTACTTATACAAATACTTGGACAGCTACTGATGATTGTAATAATGTTTCTGAAATTTATACACAGACCATTACTGTCATAGATACACATGCACCAGTATTATCAGGTACATTACCTGGTGGATATACTGCTAATGTATGTTATGCGAATGCGCCTCTGGCTCCTTCTGAAGCATCCATTGCTGCTCTGTATACAGATTGCAGTACTGTGACAGCTACATTAGTTCCAGGTGGTCCTCAACCTTCAGGTGGATGTGCTTGGTCAGTAACTTACACTTATCATATCGAAGATGCTTGCGGTAACCCTGCAGCTGATGCGGTAGTTACTTATTCAAGTTCAGACAATATACCTCCTTCAGGTACACCTCCTTCTACAGTGAATGCAGGAAATACTTGCATGCCAACTCAAGGAGTTGCCGATGCAGGATTTGATGCAGCTTCTGCAGCAAGCAATTATACAGATAATTGCAGCCCTGTTGTAACTGCTGCGATGGACAATGCGTCTATCAGCGGTACAAATTGTAATTGGACAATTGATTATACATTCACAGTGAATGATGGTTGTGGTAATAACTTACCTGACCAACATTATTCTGTAATTGGTGGTGACACAGAAAATCCAGTGATTGCTTCATGTGCTGTTGCCCGTAGCTTTACAGGTTGCAGTACTGATGATATCAGCGGACCTGTATACAGTGCAACATCTGCATCTTCTACTTACGGTGAATTTTCAAATGCAGATAACCAAGGTATGGCTTCTGATAATTGTGCAGGAACTGATTTGATCGTATCTTATCAAGATGTGATTACTCAATCTTCTTGTCCTGTTATTGTGACTCGTACCTGGACTATTGCTGATCAATGCGGTCATTCAGTAACATGTGATCAAACATTGACAGTGACAGCTGCTGCGGTTTCAATAAATAACCCTGGAGATGCGACTAACCCTGCTTGCCAAACACAAGCTTACATTGATGCAAACTATGATTCATGGTTAAATAGCGTAACATTCGATGGTGGATGTGGTGGTGTTTTGACAAATAACAGTACTGGTGCACCTAGTGCCGATGGAGGTAGTGTTACCGTGACATGGACAGTAACAAGTAATTGTGAAGCCCCTGTTACTACATCAAGTACATTCTCAGTAACAGAGCACGTTCAGATTTCTGCAATAATTACAACACCGATTCACTGTAATGGTGGTACAGGCGTAATTACTGTAACTGCAACAGGTGGAACAGGTAACTACACAGGTACAGGTACTTTCCCAGTTACCGCAGGAACATATACAATGACTGTTTCTGACAATCAAGGTTGTTCAGCAAGCACCATTGTAGAGGTTACTGAGCCAGCCTTAATTACGAATTCTTCTACTGTACATGCATGTGATTCATACGCATGGACTGAAGGAAGTACATTTACGGTGAGCGGTGTACATACTCATACGTTTACAGCAGCTAATGGGTGCGATTCAATTCATACATTGAATCTGACGGTTGGATATACATCTTACCACACAATTTCTCATGTTGACACGGTAAGTTATACATGGCTTGTAACAGGAGATACATACAGTGTTTCTGGAACATATACAGGAACATATCACTACAATGCAACAGGTTGTGACAGTATCATTACGCTGAATCTGACTATTTATGGTGTACGTTTAACATCTAAAGTATTATTAGACGGTCCATATAATTCAGCAACAGGTAGAATGAATGATAATCTACGTACTCAAGGATTAGTACCTTCAGTTGAGCCATACTCAGCAGCGCCTTACAGTAAAACAGTACTTCCTGGAGAAGTTGCTGGTGAGACAGTTGCTTCTGGAGTGTTGAGCGTAGTGGATCCTAATAATTCTGTTGTGGACTGGGTTTATCTTGAATTACGCACTGGTGCTCCATCTTACACAAAAGTGGCTACACGTAGAGCGTTGGTTCAACGCGATGGTGACATCGTAGATATGGATGGTACTTCACCAGTAACATTCAGAACAGTATTACCTGGTTCTTATTGGGTAACTGTTAAACACAGAAATCATCTTGGCGTCATGACACGTGATGCACAAACTATTGGATTAAGTGGTGCCGGATTGGTTAACTTTACTGATACATTGGCTACACCTTTGTACAAGAAAGTGGCAATCCCTGCTTCTTTGATTGTCAACAAACCGACAAAACAATATGGTGCTGTTAGCGTATTATGGTCAGGTGATGCAAATTTCAACAAGAACACTAAATACAATGGTTTATCTAATGATAAACAATACGTTTTAGATGC
Organism: uncultured Bacteroidota bacterium; assembly: GCA_903875055.1. Classification (GTDB taxonomy): domain Bacteria; phylum Bacteroidota; class Bacteroidia; order Chitinophagales; family Chitinophagaceae; genus OLB11. The sequence continues at coordinate 1,593 of CAIQUX010000061.1, read as the reverse complement.
TCTTGGTGGAGATGTAAATGCAACATTGCCATTAAGCGGTGGTGTGTATAGAGTTGAAGACGTGAATATGGATGGTATCATACGCTATAACAACACCAATAATGACCGTACGGTTATTCTTGGAACGGTTGGTGTAAGTACGCCTAATAATATCTTTAATCAACATACACCAGACTAATTTGACTGACGACCATCAACCACCTTTTTGAAAAGGGTGGTTGATGGTCAAAGTCTTTTAATCATTAATAAAAACTAAAAACATAAATAGTATAAACATGAAAAAAATAATCATAGCCGCACTTGCCCTTGTTACATCCCTGAATGTATTCGGTCAGTGCCCAAATACGACTGGGAACTATGAGTTCTCAATCACAAACGATGCTAGAAACATTGTGATTAAAGCACGTAACACCACGGGAACCATCCGTTCCAGTTATGTGAATCCTGCGATTAACGGTAACTTCGTCGGTCTTGTATTCGGTATCAAATGGTCAGCTAAAAGTGACATCATTTTGTACAAAAACAGTTCTGAAGCTCCTTTCGAAATTGTCTCCTCTGCGGGTATTTTGGAGAAAGGGGGTTTTAAATTCCAATCTTATGGTGACCCGGCTGATAACTTACCAATGTTGTCAAAAGAGTTCATGTCAGGTGAATGGAATGTCATCGCTACGATTCCTTATTCTGGAAACTTGGCCAATGGCGACAAATTTGAATTGACAGAATGCGGATTTGATGAAACAACCAATCCTTATTTTTCTCAAATGGATATGCAAGGCAATTATGGTCAGTTTGCACCAAACTTGGTTCGTAACACAGCCGAAGGTGCTAACATGGCAGTAGCCAATGCAGTGATCGTGTATCCTAATCCTACGATGGGCGATTTATATGTGGATGTCAGTTCATCTTCAGTGACCCGTGCTACGTTTAAAGTCATGGACATGACCGGTAAGACTGTGAAAGTTATTCAATCAGATCTGGTTGAAGGCTTGAACAAGATCACTGTGAATGTCGGTGAATTAGCTAACGGTATGTATATGCTGAAAGTAGTCGACGGTAAAGCGTTGAACTATGCTCAGACTTTCAACAAGCAATAAGCTAGTATTTTTTTATCTGCTAAAGCCGTCTCGGAATAGACGGCTTTAGTCATTATTTTATTTTATTTGCTGGTGATTTTAATCCAATATTATTAAATTAAATATATTTCATTCGGCAAGAAAATCTTATTATTGAAATTATTTATTGTATTATCTTCACCGTTCAAATCAACGTATTCACCTTATTTAAATTAAACAACCCAAAATAACAAAACATGAAAACAACTAAACTTCAAATGCTTGGCAAAGGTCTGACGGCGCTTTGTCTGGTGCTATGGTCCTTTGCGGGTTTCTCGCAGACCGCCGTCCTCTATACTGTCACGAATTTTGTACAAACGGGACCCAACGCATTCACTTATGATGTGATGATGACCAATACGGGTACAACATCAATTGCAGTTAGAGGTTATTCCTGGGGATTAAACACGGCTATAGGCATTGGCAATGGTGGTCTTATTACCGAGACTTTTATCAGTCGTGACGCCAGTCTCGATGCTGC
>CAIQUX010000060.1 GCA_903875055.1 uncultured Bacteroidota bacterium | reverse complement strand
TCAATTGTACCAAATTCGACAGTTCAGTGGATTTACATATCCGTTTGGGCGTTGATCCTAAGAAAGCCGATCAGGCAATCAGAGGTACAGTAACATTACCTCACGGTACAGGTAAAACCAAGCGGGTTTTGGTTCTTTGTACCCCTGAGAAGGAAGCCGAAGCGAAAGCTGCAGGTGCCGATCACGTCGGGTTGGATGAATTTGTTTCCAAAATTGAAGGTGGTTGGACCGATATCGATGTAATCATCGCTACACCATCAGTGATGCCTAAAATTGGTAAACTCGGTAAAGTGTTAGGGCCACGTAACCTGATGCCTAATCCTAAGACAGGTACTGTGACGAATGATGTAGCCGGTGCCGTCAATGAAGTGAAAGGTGGTAAGATCGCGTTTAAAGTCGATAAGACAGGAATCATTCATGCTTCTGTAGGTCGTATCTCTTTCGATCCTAAAAAAATACAAGAAAACACACAGGAATTAATCAATGCAATCGTGCGTTTGAAACCTTCATCTTCGAAGGGCGCTTACGTGAGAGGAATCAGCTTGGCTACATCAATGAGCCCAAGTCTGATGGTTGATACAAGAACTGCAATTCATTAATCCAAAAAAAAATCAGTACAATGACAACAGATCAAAAAAATAAAGCTATTGAAGTATTGAAAGAGAAATTCTCGCAATACAACAATTTCTATATAACCAATACAGAATCACTGACTGTAGCACAGACCAACAAATTACGTAGCCTTTGCTACGATAAATCTGTGGAAATGAAAGTGGCAAAGAATACCCTCATCGTAAAAGCGTTGCAACAACTGGATTCTGAGAAATACAGCGGTATCATGGATGCGTTTCATGGTGTAACAGCCCTGATGTTCAGCGAAAGCCCAAAAGAACCGGCTTTATTGATCAGCTCGATCCGCTCTGAATTCAACATTGACAAGCCCTTGCTTAAAGCAGCGCTGATCGGTGAAGAAATTTACCTGGGTAACGAAAGCTTAATCGCTTTACGCAATATCAAAACGAAGAACGAATTGATCGGAGAAGTGATAGGATTGTTAAAATCGCCACTTTCCCGTGTATTGTCCGCTCTTCAAAACCGACCAGAAGATGGAAGCGCCCCTCAGGCTGCTGCAGCTGCTGAATCGGCGCCAGACGCAACACCGGCTACCGAAACTCCTGAAACACCAGTAGCAGAGACACCGGTAACACCGGCAGCAGAAGCTCCTGAAACATCAGCAGCAGACGCCACGGAAACACCTGCGGCTGAATAATAACGGCTTCCAAGCTTCAACATATAACAACATTTATTAAAATCATTAAAAAAAAGTAACATGGCAGACATAAAAAATTTAGCTGAAACCTTAGTAAGCTTAACAGTAAAACAAGTACAAGAATTAGCAGACGTTTTGAAAGCCGATTATGGTATCGAACCAGCAGCAGTAGCAGCCGCTCCGGCAGCAGCAGGTGCAGCAGTAGTTGAAGAAAAAACATCTTTCACAGTAGTATTGAAATCAGCAGGTGCTGCGAAACTGGGTGTAGTTAAAATTGTAAAAGATTTGACTGGCTTAGGATTGAAAGAAGCAAAAGACTTAGTTGACGGGGTTCCGGGAAACATCAAGGAGAACGTTGATAAAGCAACTGCAGAAGATATCGCCAACAAGCTGAAAGATGCTGGTGCTGATGTTGAAATCATCTAGTCATTACGTAGTAAGATAACATGGATCAGCATTTGATGCCCCATCTGAGATTACTTCATATAAAATATAAACCTACAGGATTCGTTCTGTAGGTTTTTTTTATGCCTGCTCATCACCTTCTTAAACATATGCAATCACTTCATGGAAGGACAACTGGGGACATTTGTCAAACTAATTTTAGTATCCTATTGAACTAAGAAAGATTATTTACCCCACCAACACTATTGAAAATCTCATCTGCGGTATTAGAAAATTCATCAAAGCTAAAAAACAGTTTCCAAATCAAAACGCTACATCCAAACCCATTTATTTATCGATTAGAAACATCGAAGAAGCTTGGCGTTTAGCTATCATAAATTGGGGACTTATTTTTAATTATCTTCGAAATCAGATGTAGGTTCTAAATCGTTTAAACAATCTACTTAACAATCTCCATTTAGCCGATAGATGAAGGGACGATTCCGATTTCAAGGACCTTTTTTATGCACCGGTCTTCTCGTATTCTTTGATGGCTTCAGCTTGAGAGAAACATAGTTTGCAAACCCTTTTCTGTGAACTGAAGGATAGTAAATCTATATAGGTCGAAAGGAAACCTACTTTCACAGGTTCTTCCTTAAGCAGGTCAGTACTTAAATATTTTTTATTGCTGTCGGAGAATACAGTCACTACGACCTTATCGCTTCCTAAACGATTCTGTGCCATCAGAGCACCGATGAAATTGGCACCTGACGAAATGCCGACAGCCAAGCCGAGTTTGGAGGCCAATAGCTGCGCCATGATGATGGCATCACCGTCATCGACAGCTATCACCTCATCCAGTTCATCAAGATGAAGCAAGGCCGGGATGAATTCATCGGAGATACCTTGTATGCGGTGCTTGCCAACCTTATATCCCGTGGACAAGGTAGGGGAGTTGGAAGGTTCAAGAGGATATACCATGATATTAGCATCCTGCTCTTTCAGGAATTTTCCGACACCCATCACAGTGCCTCCTGAGCCCACGCCCGCCACGAACGCATCGGGTACGATATCCCGCGATTGGAGTTGCCACCATATTTCAGGTCCTGTAGTTTGATAATGCGCTTCGGCATTATCTTCATTTGAAAACTGACTCGATAAAAAACCACTGTTTTTAGCAGCAGCTTGTTTCGCCATTTCGATACTGCCTAGAAAACCGCCTTCTTCTTTACTTACCAACGTAATATTGGCACCCAGACTTTTAATCAGGTTCTTACGTTCCATACTCATCCAGTCGGGCATGAAAATATTGACCGGATGACCTAAGGCCCTGCCGATGGCGGCAACCGAAATACCTGTATTACCGCTGGTGGCTTCATAAATCGGCATACCGGGAAGCAAGGTGCCTTTGGAATAACCGTTCCTGATGATATGATAGGCCATGCGGTCTTTGATACTGCCGGTCATATTGAAACTTTCAGCTTTCGCAAAGATGATTCTGTCTTCGCCTTTATATTTAAAATTGATTTCAAGAAGTGGTGTATTGCCGATCAGGCTTTTTAAGTTTTCCGCTTGGTTCGTCATGATAATGAGTTTTGATGCCTTTTGCTGAATACCCTGTTCACTATTCTGATTTTCAGTTCGTAAAAATAATCATTAAAAGATAAGGTATACTATGTTTAGTCAATAATACCGATTGGAATTTTGCAAGAGACCAAATTTTCAAACTGCTTCATTGTTCTAGACAAAATAACCATCGGCATTTACCACAGTATGTATCCAAAAGAGTTTAGTCTGCCCTGAATATCAAATGAGCATAAAATGGCGAGAAATAATGGAACCGCCTTGATTGAAACAGGTGGCGTAGGAGGCTCAATTGAATAGTTTTAGTGCAGAATTGTCTAATTGATGTTTTACATTACCTTTGCGCCCATTCAAAAAAATAGAAACAGCACACAATGGCATTACAAGTAGGCATCGTCGGACTTCCGAATGTAGGTAAATCAACACTTTTCAACGCGGTCAGCAATAACGCAAAAGCGCAGGCTTCGAATTACAGGTTCTGTACCATAGACCCTAATGTAGGTCAGGTGGATGTGCCGGATGCGCGTATGGATAAACTAGCCGAGCTCGTGAAACCCAACCGTACTTTGCCGACCACCATCGAATTTGTCGATATAGCCGGTCTGGTTAAAGGAGCGAGTAAAGGTGAAGGTCTTGGAAATAAGTTCCTTGCCAATATCCGTGAGGTGGATGCGATCGTGCATGTGATCCGTTGTTTCGAAGATGAGAATATACTTCGCGAAGAAGGTCCAATAAATCCTGTGGCTGATAAAGATATCATCGATACCGAACTTCAGTTGAAAGATCTCGATAGCATTGAAAAGAAAATAGGTCGACTCGAAAAAATGGCCAAGGCCGGTGATGCCAAATCAAAGACAGAACTGGAAGTGGTAATGCGTTGTAAAGAACAACTCGATAACGGGAAGAATGTACGTGAATTGTATTTAAGTGAAGAAGAAAAAACCGCTATCTACGATTTGTTTTTGTTGAGTGATAAACCGGTCCTTTACGTGGCTAATGTCGATGAGGCGTCTATTCATACCGGCAATAAGTTTTCTGAGGCCTTGAAAGAAGCTGTGAAAGCGGAAGGTAGCGATGTGATCGTGATGAACAATTCCATCGAAGCGCAGATTTCTGAAATGGAAAATGAAGAAGACAAGGAATTGTTTTTAGGTGAATACAACCTCACTGAGCCAGGTCTGAACCGATTGATCCGCACAGCCTATCAACTATTGAATCTCATTACATACTTCACAGCGGGAGTACAGGAAGTTCGCGCCTGGACCATACATACAGGATGGAAAGCACCACAGGCTGCCGGTGTCATTCATACCGATTTTGAAAAAGGGTTCATCAAAGCAGAGGTGATTGCTTATGACGATTTTGTTCAATATGGCAGTGAGGTCGCTTGTAAGGAATCGGGTAAATTGCGAATTGAAGGAAAGGAATATGTGGTGAAGGACGGTGATGTGATGCACTTCCGGTTTAATGTATAAGGACTTGGTTTAATAAATGCCTTCAATCAGGATATCTTTTTCTATTTTCCATACACCATCTCTTAGGGCTTACATCTTATAATGGCCTTTGCATAAAGCGCTTTTATATCCACATGGATATTCACTGTGCAAGACACCGTGTTAGCTTACTGTACATAGGATTCATAACAGATGTTTCCTCTTGTAAAGAAAAGGAATGTTTTAAAACAAACCATTCACTTCCGCATCGATGATGCTGATCACTTTAGCAAGGTCTTCCTTATTATCGGCATAATTGATCTTGTCGATATCGATGACGATCATCTTGCCGTCTTCATATTTGTCGAGCCAGTTATTGTAGTATTCATTCAGCCTTTTAAGATAATCGAGACGGATATTCTCTTCATATTCACGACCACGTTTTTGTATTTGTCCTACAAGGGTTGGTACACTGGCTTTCAAATAAATCAACAGGTCGGGAGGGTTGACCATACTTTTCAACGTTTCGAAAAAGTTCTTGTAATTCTCGAAGTCGCGTTTCGACATCAATCCCATTTCATGCAGATTGGGCGCGAAGATATAGGCATCCTCATAAATCGTACGGTCTTGAATTACTATCTGGTTTCCTTTTTGAATTTCAACCAACTGGCTCAGGCGGCTGTTGAGGAAAAAGATCTGAAGATTAAAGCTCCAGCGATGCATGTCATTATAGAAATCGTTGAGGTAGGGATTGTTTTCTACATCTTCAAAATGTGGCGACCAATTGAAATGTTTGGCTAATATTTTTGTGAGTGTTGTTTTGCCTGCACCGATATTGCCTGCGATAGCAATGTGCTTGATTTGTTTTTTCTTTGCCATGTGTTTTGAAGACTCTAAAGGACGGGTAAATATATTGGGTCTGCTAAAATAATTCCGATTACCTGATTATTCAGGGTATTAACAATAAAAATTTATACCCATCATCTTTCGGGCTTGTTCGAGGGTTCTTACAGAGCTCTCTCTGGCTTTCTCTTTACCAATTTTCATGATCTTGTGCAGATTGTCCTTGTCTTCCTGAATAGCGATTGTTTTTTCACGGATTGGCGCAATAAAGCTGACCATATCTTCCGCCAGTTGCTTTTTCATATCACCATAGCGTATAGTACAGGCATTATAATCGGATTCGAATTTAGCGATCACATCATCCTCGCTGACCAGTTTCATCAGCAGAAACAGGTTTTCAATGACATCTGGTTTTACCGAATTGGGTTCTGTGGGTGCGTCGCCCGACACGGCTTTCATCACTTTCTTGCGGATCAGTTCGTCTGAATCGGACAGATACAACGTGGCATTTTCATTTTCGCTCTTACTCATTTTCCCTTTGCCATCCAGACTAGGGATCTTCACCAGTTCGGCCCCGAAGTTAAACGGATAAGGTTCAGGGAACATTTCACCATACCGATGATTGAAGCGTTGAGCAAAGTTGCGTGCCATTTCCAGATGTTGTTCCTGATCTTTTCCGACTGGCACATATTTGCCTTTATGTATCAGGATATCGGCACTCATGAGAGTCGGGTAGGTGAGCAATCCGGCATTCACATTATCAGGATTGGCTCGGGCTTTCTCTTTAAAGGAAGCAGTTTTTTCAAGTTCACCTTTATATGCCATCATATTGAGCATGAGGTAGAGTTCAGGAATTTCTGGGATATCGCTTTGCACGTACAAGGCTACTTTTTCGGGATCGAGACCGCAGGCGATATTTTCGGCCAATACACGATACACATTCGGTTTGAGTGAAGCCGGATCAGGATGGGTCGTCAATGAGTGATAATCGGCCACGAAGAAATAGCAATTGTATTCTTCCTGCATCTTGATATAATTACGGATGGCACCGAAATAATTTCCGATATGTAAAAAACCTGTGGAGCGGATACCGCTGACTACTATCTCTTTGCTCATGTGACGTCGTTTAAGTGTTGCGCGAAAATATTAATTACTCGCTTCTTATCGGTGTAATGTCGGATAAATATTTTTCAGATGATAAATTGATTCTATTTTCGTGTCATCAGCACGGATACATTGTCGATATGAAATCTGTGTCAGGTTTTACGCTGAAAATTCTACATGATCTATCAAACGCTTTATCCTTCTCCAATTGGAAGTCTGCTTTTGCAAGCCACGGATGAGGCGTTGACAGTTCTTCAATTTGATGGCATCCTACAGGGAGACGAGCAAGTGAATTCTATTGTGAGAAGCACAGTCCTTCAATTGGATGAATATTTTGCGCGAAGCAGAAGACACTTTGATATTCCTTTATCACCTGAAGGTACCGAATTTCAGCAAAAGGTATGGAAGCAATTGATAACGGTTGAATATGGTCGACAGTTATCGTATTTGCAACTTTCAAAAAGGTTGGGCAATGTATTGGCGATTCGGGCTGTAGCCAATGCCAACGGTAAGAATCCCATACCCATTATGATTCCCTGTCATCGGGTGGTGGGCAGCAAAGGTGATTTGATAGGTTTCAGCGGCGGCTTATGGCGTAAACAATTCTTGCTGGAGTTAGAAGGGAATAGGCTGTTTTAATTTTGAAGGTGGATGCTTAGTTCTCACTGAAGAAAATGGTTCGTAATTGTGGCTAAAGTTTTTTCACAAAACCGATCAGTAACTTCGCCACATTCTCATAATTGGTGAGATTGATCGAATTGGCCACATCAAACACATCATGATAAAAACCTGCACCACCATCAGAATAAATGAAGACAGATGGAATGCCCATTTCTGAAAAATAATAATGATCGCTATTCTTGGCCTTGCCACGGATACGGACTTCAGGCAAAAGTTTCAAGGTATCGTTCAACGACTTCAGTATATCAAATTGCTTTCTGTATTCTTCACCATTCACTACTACGATACCTTTTTCGGCATTCCCCATGATATCGATATTAATGAGGAATCGTATTTTCTTTAAGTCAAAACTTGGATGCTCAGTGAAATAATGAGAGCCCATAAGACCGGCTTCCTCACCGCTGAACAACAGGAAGGCGATAGAATAATCGGGTCGGTGGCGGGAATAATATTCGGCCAGATACAACACCATACTCACTCCGCTGGCATTGTCACTGGCTCCCGGGAACATGGCACTTATACCTTGCATACCCAGATGATCATAATGTGCAGAGAATACAATGAGTGAATCTGTCTTTTTTCCTTTGATATAACCCATCAGATTTTTGCAGGTAAATGAATCGATCCATTCGTGTTTTACGTCGATTTCCATGCTGTCTTTATTTAGGATGGTACTGTCGATGAAAGTGAGTGAAGGATATTCGTTTAATGATCGGCTGATGGTATGTGTCAGCTTCTTATCTTCCGTGGTAATAAACAAGGCCGGAAAATGTCCGTATTCTTTACAGCTGTCATAGACCGATTTGTCTTTATATGACTGATGATGCAGGACTAAGGCGTCATCAGCCAGAAACCCTTTTTCAATCTTCTTGTATAAAAGGATCTTATCTAATGAATCTTTGGTATTGAAATGAATCAAGTCGTAATGGCCTTTGATATCCGGACATCCTGCATCCACCAGAAAATCGTAACCGGCAGCTTTTGCTTCTTTGTCTATATCACATCTGATTTTATAGGGATGTGTATTCACAGGAAATGAATAGCGTTGACTATAGTTACAGCCAAATTTTCGTAAATGCATTTGGTCAAAACGTGCTTCAAGATAGTCAGCTGCCTGATTGACACCATTACCAACATAACCCCTTCCTTTATACTCTGTTGAGCATAAATCTTTGATGATGGTTTTGGCATATTGAAGATCCTGTCCTCCGGAGATCAGGCACACACACAAAATTAGCAGCGTGATCAACGGGCGTTTCATCGTGCGTTTATTTTGTAGCCGGATTCATACCCAGATGATACATAGTAAAGCTCATGATATCACTCCACTCGTCGATCTGTTTTGAGGTCGGTTTACCAGCACCATGTCCTGCCTGCGTGTCTATACGAATCAGCATAGGATTATCACCGGCATTGGCTTCCTGCAAGGTAGCAGCAAACTTGAATGAATGCGCAGGTACCACACGGTCATCATGGTCTGCTGTTGTAATCATCGTAGCGGGATAGCGCAAACCTGGTCTGACATTATGCAAAGGAGAATATTTGATCAGGTAATTAAATTCTTTCTCACGATCGCTGCTGCCATATTCAACAGCCCATCCCCAACCTACTGTAAATTTATGATAGCGCAACATGTCAAGCACTCCTACACCCGGTAAGGCTACTTTGAACAGATCAGGTCGTTGCGTCATACAGGCACCGATCAGCAGACCTCCATTGCTTCTGCCATGGATTGCCAACATATCTTTGGTGGTGATTCCTTTGCTTATAAAGTATTCAGCAGCTCCGATAAAGTCATCGAATACATTCTGCTTATTGGCTAACATACCGGCTTGGTGCCATTTTTCGCCGAATTCGCTTCCACCGCGTAAAGAGACAGAAACATAAACTCCACCTTTTTGGACGAAGTAACTCATCGGGATACTGAAACTCGGTGTCAGAGAAATATTGAAACCGCCATAACCATATAATAGAACCGGATGTGTTCCGTTATTGATATCTATGTCTTTTCTGTGATATACAAACATAGGGATTTGCGTACCATCTTTGCTCGTAAACCAGATTTGTTCTACCACGGTATTTTCTAGATTGGCTCTGACTTCAGGCTTTCTGTACAATTCACTTTTGCCATGCAATAAATCATATTTGTATATGGTCGGAGGTACATTGTATGAGGTATAAGTATAAAATGTCATATTGTCTTCACGACCGCCTTCAAATCCACTGACGGTTCCTAAACCCGGTAAAGTTAAAGTGGATCTGAATTTTCCAGTCAGGGAATAGATATCCACTTTGCTACACGCGTTGACTAAATAACTGCAAATCAGGTTTTCACCTACCCTCCAATGTCGGACGAGGAGTTCGCGGAGTTTTGCTCCGAGCATTCCGATTTGTCCTTTGA
>CAIQUX010000059.1 GCA_903875055.1 uncultured Bacteroidota bacterium | reverse complement strand
GTTAGAAAAAAGTTGACTCAGGTTAACTCTGACCTAACCTGAGTTAAGAAAAAGTAGACTCGTGTTAAGAAAAAGTAGACTCGTGTTAAGAAAAAGTAGACTCGTGTTAAGAAAAAGTAGACTCGTTTGAAAAAAGTTGACTCGTGTTTAGCTCTGACCTAACCTGAGATACAAAATTCGCATCCGGTATCGTCACATATTGCGCCGAAACCGGTCGGGCGAAGCAGAAAAGAATGAGGCAGGAGAAAAAGAGCTGTTTCATTGGAATTGGTTTTTTAGGTGTAAGGAAGGTATCTCAGGTCTTTTATCGCAGATTTCCGAAATAAAGATACACAATTCGCCTTCCGATTCTTACATTTGTGCCACTAATTATAAACCCCACTACGAAGGTTATGGAACAGACAAACGTTTTAACTCCCAAAGATTTTGCTACCGATCAGGAAGTGCGCTGGTGCCCCGGTTGCGGCGATTACAGTATCCTGAAACAAGTACAGACCGTACTCCCAACCTTGAATATTCCCCGTGAGAACATCGTCATCGTATCCGGTATCGGTTGCTCGTCACGTTTCCCTTATTATATGAATACCTATGGCATGCATTCCATCCACGGACGTGCAACAGCCATTGCCAGCGGTTTAAAGGCTGCCAGACCTGAATTGAGTGTGTGGATCGTAACAGGAGACGGCGATTCCATGAGTATTGGCGGTAACCATCTGATCCATATTCTGCGACGTAACTTCAATGTACAGATCATGTTGTTCAACAACCAGATCTATGGCCTTACCAAAGGGCAATATTCACCTACCAGTGAAGAGAAGAAAATCACGAAGTCGACACCCTTCGGCAGTATCGATCATCCGTTCAATCCAAGTGCTCTGGCCTTAGGTTCCGATGCGACCTTCGTAGCCCGCAGTATGGACCGCGATGTGAAACACCTGCAGGAAATGATCCGTCGAAGTGAAGCCCATCATGGCACTTCCTTACTGGAGATCTATCAGAACTGCAATATCTTCAATGATGGTGCATTTGAAATCTTTACCGAAAAATCAACGAAGGCCGAAGAAGCCTTGTTTGTAGAGCATGGCAAACCGATGGTTTTCGGTGCCAACCGATCAAAAGGAATCCGCATGGATGGCTTTACACCGGAAGTGGTAACGATAGGAGAAGGGTATTCAGAAAGTGATCTTTGGGTCCATGACGAGAAAGACCTGAATAAGGCGCAAATCCTGACTCGTCTGTTTGACAATCCTACCAGCGAACACCATTATCCACGTCCGTTCGGTGTGTTCTATACACACGACAGACCTTGCTATGAAGATAAGTTGTACGAACAGATCAACTTTACCATCGAAAAGAAAGGTATCGGCGATCTCGACAAGCTGATTGCAGGCAATGAGACCTGGACTGTGATTTAATTCCTCTGATGCGAAACGATAGCATGTCTTTTTCCTATATCCTGTTTGCGTTGTGTACAGGCCTGCTGTTCATGTCTGCCTGCTCGCAAAACAGTGTTTGTCTGGAACCTCAGGCGCTTGCCATGAGAGGCGGTTTTTATACCAAGGACACAGCCAACAATAATCAGGATACTTTGCTAGTCAATGCCAACCTGAGATTCGGTTCAGGCTATTCATTTTATGAAAATTTAAAGAACATCAGCAAGTTCAGCTTCCCTCTTTCACAAGCACAGGATACTGTCGTAGCCATATTCCAATCTGACTCGACTTCAGTAGCTGCCAATACGATCGACACCTTTCAGTTGATTTACAGCCGCGAATTACATTTCATTTCGGTAGCCTGTGGCTATCAGACCAAATTCAGCCTTCAAAACGCACTCACTACCAATCATGTGATTGACTCCGTGTTGATTGCCATTCCCGATATCAGTAACGACTCAAAAGAACATCTGAAGATCATTGTCAAAAAATAACTCATATCAGCTATTGAAGCATGTTGTCTGCCTTTGTCTTCTTGTGATGACAGGCAGTCCGCTGATTATGAACGCACAGGACAGCCTTATACCTGAACCGTCGGATACCACAGCGGTGGCCGGTGTTAAAAAAACGAAGGAAAAAGGTCCGACCTTCACATATGTCAGAGTTGGCATCGATCTGTCGAAAGTAGTATCCTCCGCTTTACAAAAACAATATGATGTACTGGAATTTCAGGCAGATGTCTATTACAAAAAGGATTTGTATTTCGCAGCCGAATTCGGCACCGGAAACTCCTTGGTTGAAAATAATTACTTAAAATACAAAAGCCACAATACCTTCATCAGTCTTGGGCTTGACAAGACCTTTTTCGGAAAGGATTTCAGAGGCGATTTCGACAATGCCTTTGTCGGATTACGTTACGGCCTCGGATTAATCAACCGGGGTGAAGCCGGCTATGCTATACACGATACGGTATGGGGAAACACACAGGGGCTTATTCCGGCTGAACATTTCATTGCTCATTGGCTTGAACTGACGGGAGGTTTCAGGATGGAACTGATTAAGAATATCTTTGTGGGTTGGAACGTCCGGGCACGGACCTTTATCAATCCGAAGAAATTCGAGAAGCTGCCGCCATCGTATGTAGCTGGTTATGGTCGTGGCGACAAGAACAGTAACTTCGGATATAATTTCTATGTTCTTTACGGACTTGGAAAAAGACGATAAGCAAAAGGAATCATATTAAAATGATGCATGCTGCAACGTCTACTTCGTAACCATCGAACAATACGCATATGGATGACAAAAAAATAATTCGCGCATGGACCTATTATGACTGGGCCAATTCGGCTTACTCGCTGATCATCACATCCGCCATTTTTCCTGCCTACTATACCGCCATCGTTCCGGAATCGATCGAGCTCTTCGGACGACATTTCAACCGATCTGCCATGGCATCCTTCTCCATTTCATTTTCTTTTTTACTCATCGCCTTCCTTTCTCCGTTACTTTCATCGATGGCCGATTACAAAGGGAACAAAAAAGCCTTCATGCGTTTCTTTTGCTACCTTGGCTCATTGGCCTGTATGGCCTTGTTCTTTTTCGAGAAAGATAGTTCGGGCCAAGCGAATGTCATCTTCGGATTAATCTGTTCCATCATTGCTTCCGTCGGCTATTGTGGAAGTATTGTTTTTTACAATGCCTTTCTACCGGAAATCGCTTCGAAAGAAAATCAGGATGATGTGAGCGCCAAAGGATTTGCCATGGGATATATAGGCAGTGTCATCTTAATGGTCGTTTGCTTTGTGTTCATACTTCTTAACGATCACTTGAACTGGGGTTTAGGTACCTTGCCGGTACGACTTTCCTTTCTGATGGTGGGCGTATGGTGGATAGCCTTTGCGCAGATCACGTTTCGTACATTAAAAGAAACGAAGAAAGAACATGTTGCTGATAAGCAATCCATCTTCCTGTACGGGTATAAGGAATTACAACAAGTATGGCGCAGCCTGACGCATTCACCCGAATTGAAAAAATTCCTCTTGGCCTTTTTCTTTTTCAATATGGGTGTGCAGACGGTGATGTATATGGCCACTTATTTTGCGAGCGATGAATTGAAAATGGAAACGACACAGTTATTGACAGTAGTATTGATCATTCAATTAGTGGCTATTGCCGGCGCACGTTTATTTGCCAAACTATCTGATTCAAAAGGCAATACATTTTCGCTGATGACACTTATCGTCATCTGGATCGGCATTTGCATTTCATCGTATTTCATTAAGACGGTCATTCAATTCGATACGCTCGCCTTTTGTGTTGGCATGGTGATGGGCGGCATACAATCCTTATCACGATCGACGTATTCAAAACTATTACCACAGACAGATGACACTGCTTCTTATTTCAGTTTCTATGATGTGTGTGAAAAAGTCGGTATCGTCATCGGCACGCTTTCGTTCGGCATCATCGCAGAAAGTCTCGGTGGCATGCGCAATTCCACCATCGGATTATCTGTCTATTTCATCATCGGATTGCTGTTGCTCTTACGTATGAAGAAAATCAATGTGGCTCAGGTTTAAATCTTAGCGCAGTTCTATTCTTCCCCTGATGTATTTTCAATACTTTAGCATTTTATAATCCGCAGCGAAAATGACATTATTGACAGAGAACAATACCGGTATCGGTGCTCAACTTCTAGCACAGGTGCAGCATCCGATGTGTCTGTTATTGTTACAGATGGTGCTGATACTGCTGGTGTCACGAATATTCGGATTGATTTTCTCGAGAATCAGGCAACCGGCTGTCATCGGTGAAATTGTGGCTGGTATTTTTCTGGGTGCTTCTGTCTTCGGATCCATGTGGCCTCATTTCTTCAATGTCGTTTTCCCTGCCACTTCTATCGGCAACCTTGATGTGCTGAGTAAAATTGGTCTGGCTTTTTTCATGTTCATCATCGGTATGGAACTCGATCTTAATGAACTGAAGCGCCAAGCAAAATCGGTACTCATCATCAGCAGTTGCAGTATCGCAATCCCCTTCATCTGTGGAATGGGATTGGCGTTTTGCCTTTTCCCAAACTTCTCTATGCCAGGTGTTTCCTTTCTGGTCTTCTCCATTTTTATAGGCATCTCCTTAAGTATCACAGCTTTTCCTGTCTTGGCACGTATCATAAAAAACAGGGCCTTGCAAAAAACACCTCTCGGCACCTTGGTCTTAAGTATTGCAGCATTGGGTGATGTAATGGCCTGGTGCATACTGGCGGTCATTATTGCCATTGCCAAGTCGGGTTCGTTTTCCATGACCCTGTTTACATTAGGTGGCACAATAGTATTCATCTTGCTCATGCTATTCCTTGTTCGTCCGTTTCTTGAAAAACTGATTTCCAGATTACGCATCGCTCATTATGGCGACAGCAATGTGGTGGTACTTTCATTCATCGTGCTTTTACTTTCTGCATTCACATCAGAGCTCATAGGCATTCATATGTTATTCGGTGCCTTCCTGGCCGGCGTACTCATTCCGCATAATGAAACCTTGAAACATACCCTCACCTCGAAATTGGAAGATGTGAGCGTCCTTTTATTATTACCTATTTTCTTTGCGTTGACAGGACTGCGGTTACATATAGGCCTTCTCGATTCAGGCGATATGCTGATCGTGTGTATAGGTATCGTGCTTGTAGCGACCATAGGGAAATTTATCGGTAGCGCACTTCCCGCCAGGTTATTGGGTATGAGTTGGAAGGATTCAATGAGTATAGGTATCTTCATGAACACAAGAGGATTAATGGAATTGGTGGTATTGAATATCGGGTATGAACTGGGTATCCTGTCGCCAGAATTGTTTGCCATGCTCACTATCATGGCCATTGTCACCACCATCATGACAAGTCCCTTGTTGGACCTGACAGAATATTTTTTCCAGAAGAAAAACATATCCTAGATAGTTCTATTTTTGCCGCATGAAATTATATACGATCAATACAGGTCTTTTTAAACTTGACGGCGGTGCCATGCATGGCGTCGTACCCAAAAGCATGTGGAACAAGGTAAATCCTGCAGATGAAAACAATATGTGCAGTTGGGCTATGCGTTGCCTGTTGGTCGAAGATGAAGGACGATTGATTCTGATCGATACCGGCATGGGAAACAAACAAGATGAGAAGTTTTTTAGTCATTTTCAACCCTATGGCGATGATAGTCTGGAAAAATCATTGACCGCATTAGGATACACCACGAATGACATAACAGATGTCTTCCTGACCCATTTGCATTTCGATCATTGCGGAGGTGCTATCAAGCGTGATGGCGAAAAACTGGTTCCGGCTTTTGCGAACGCTACGTATTGGAGTAATGAAGCCCATTGGAATTCGGCATTGTATCCTAATATGAGAGAGAGGGCTTCTTTTCTGAAAGAAAATATTTTGCCTATTCAGGAAAGCGGTCAGTTGAAATTTCTTGAAGCAAATGATGATACGGCCTTTACCGATCATATCAAGATAAAAATGGTCAATGGACATACCGATTCGATGATGTTGCCCCTGATCAATTACAACGGGCGGGAAATTTTGTATTGTGCCGATCTAATGCCGTCGTTGGCACATCTTTCGTTGCCATGGGTGATGGGTTACGATATGCGCCCATTAAACACCTTGGAGGAAAAGGAACGTTTACTGAAAGAAGGTGTTGAGCATAACTGGATGCTCTTTTTCGAACATGATCGTATCAATGAATTATGCACACTGCAGCAAACCGAAAAAGGGATACGCTCAGGAGAGGTCCTGAAGATGAGTGAGCTTTAATTATCCTGTAATCAAGCAGGAATTGCGAAGGATTAAAGCTTCGAATTCTTATCGAAAGATTGTGAAGAAAAAACGACTTATACGATGCTGACCAATTCAACTTCGAAGGTCAGATCTTTTCCTGCCAAAGGATGATTGCCATCCAATACGATCGTCGATTCTTTTACTTCTGTAATCATGACAGGCAATTCATTACCTTCCTGATCCATCATGTGAAGTTCCATACCGGCAGCAGGTTCACCCATTTCGGCAGGCAATTGAGCTTTATCGAATTCAAAAAACATCTGTTCGTTCAAAGGACCATAGGCTTCAAGATGCGGGATGACCAAAATTTTAGTTTCACCAACAGACATATCAAGCACGCCGTTATCAAAACCATAAATCACCATGCCTTCGCCTACGGTGAATTCCAACGGTGGTCTTCCTTCAGAGCTGTCGAACAGCATTCCGTTTTCTGTGAGTGTGCCTTTATAATGGACCTGAATGGTGTCTCCTTTTTTTACCTGCGCCATGGCTGAATATTTTTTTGCCGCCAAAGGTAGGTATTAAAATTTCAAAGAGGGAAATTTAATTTATGCTTACACCAGTTCCGGATTGGTGTAATGCTGTATGATTTTCCCGAAAATCTCTTCAATATGTTCTAGGCTATCCGCATGTACCAACATCATCCTGAAGTCTTTGATATGAGAGAGCCCTTTCAGGTAATTCGAATAATGCGGGCGCATTTCCAGAATGCCCAGTTTGGGCCCTTTCCATTGCAACGAATGCATGAGATGTTTCTTACAGACGCGTATTCGTTCTTCGATCGAAGGCGGTGCAAGCACTTCGCCTGTTTGGGTATAATGTTTTATTTCATTGAAGATCCATGGGTAACCGATGGCAGCCCGTCCTATCATGACACCATCCACACCATAACGATTTTTATACTCCAGCGCCTTCTGCGGTGAATCGATATCACCATTACCAAAAATAGGAATATGGATACGGGGATTGTTTTTCACTTTGGCAATCAGCGACCAGTCTGCTTCGCCTTTATACATCTGTGCGCGGGTGCGGCCATGAATAGACAAGGCCTGTATACCTACATCCTGCAGACGTTCGGCCACCTCTTCGATATTCTTGGAATCGTTATCCCACCCTAAACGTGTTTTTACTGTTACAGGTATCTTAACCGAATCGACGACCGCTTTAGTCAGGGATACCATTTTAGGCAGGTCTTTGAGAATGCCCGCACCGGCTCCTTTACAAACCACTTTCTTCACAGGGCAGCCAAAATTGATATCACATAAATCAGGTGCAGTAGCTTCCACTATGCGTGCCGAAATACACATCGCCTCTTCATCACCACCGAATATCTGTATCCCGATGGGTCGTTCATAATCATAGATATCGAGTTTCTGACGGCTTTTGATAGCATCGCGGATGAGCCCTTCGCTGCTAATGAATTCGGTAAACATCAGGTCAGCGCCATTTTCTTTGCACACGGCTCTGAACGGCGGATCACTCACATCTTCCATCGGTGCCAGCAATAACGGAAATTCGGGTAATTCTATGGGTCCAATTTTTATCACGGCGCAAAAGTAAGGCGGGGCGATGAGATATACGTTGAGAAAAACGATTTAATGCCATGTGTTACTAACAGATAATATTCAAACAGAACCTAACTTTCTAAGTATTTTTTTGCAATTTCGCATTTCATCTATTGTTTCAAACAACATCTTTCATGAGCCATATTCTACATACCTTACAATCGCTGTTATCTGCCGAAATAATTTCTGCGGCAGCGGATTCAACAGGAGAAAATGAACAGGTAGTTTCACAAACCTTGATCGGCCTCTTTCCGGTTTTATTGAATGGCCTTATGCTGTCTCGACCTGCCAAACAAGAACAGTTGAATGACATCCTCAATCAGGCAGGAAATAAAAAGAATTTTGTACACGACTTAGCTTCTGATATCCGTTCAGGCAATTCATCCGCATCCAATGTCCATTTCGGAATACATTTCATATCGGGTGTATTCGAGCAAAAGGAGAGTGGCATTTCAGATTTAACGTCAACCTTTTCAGGTATTCATGCAGACTCTTCTACAACCTTATTGCATATCGGAGGCGCCATTCTGGCTTGGCACCTGGGTCATAAGATGCAAAACGAGGGATTGACTTTTAATGGGATGATGCATTGGCTGAGCGACCAAAAGGATATTATCACACAAGCAGTACCTCCTGATTTTTCAGGCTTTCTGAACAACGGAACAAATTACACAGCTCCATTTTCTGCAACAGCATCACTCGCGCATCAAGAGGATGAACCACGTGAAGGCACAAAATGGCTTTTACCATTGCTACTTGTTGGCTTTTTAGGTGTCGGCATCTGGTATTGGATGAAAGCATCCGAAACGACCGTAAAGACAAATGGCACTAATGGACAAACTCCTGCTTCAATTCATCGGGCTGCAGACAGTGCTGCGAATACCTTGCAACGGATAAAAGATTCAATCGCGCCAGTTAAAAACCCGACCATAGATTCAACTCAAATCGATAGTATGCATTAATGAAGGCACTTCTTTACGATGCCTGTGACACTTCTATCAAATCCCAAAGATTGCCATACAAATCAGCAAAGACAAGCACTCTGCCCCATTCTTCCTTAACAGGTCCTCTCACGATAGGTATTTTTTG
This sequence comes from uncultured Bacteroidota bacterium, assembly GCA_903875055.1. GTDB lineage: Bacteria > Bacteroidota > Bacteroidia > Chitinophagales > Chitinophagaceae > OLB11. The sequence goes on along the minus strand of CAIQUX010000059.1, from coordinate 37,592 downwards.
CTCTTCAAGATTTTTTAGATCCTCATCAAACTGATCGGTATGAAGAAACAAGAAGACCCGACCTCCGGTCTGATTACCGACCCTGCTTAATTGTTCTTCATTTGCTGCTTTAGCCAGCAATAGACTGAAGTCGGATTCGCTTGAAGGCGCTACCTTCACCCAGCGTTTGGTTTCGTTGAGAACTGTATCCTCCAGCAAGTCGAACTTTAATTTATTGGTATAGAAATCAATGGCCCTGTCATAATCATCTATTACAATGGCGATACTGGCTATTCGTTTCATTTGCTTTTTTTATTGATGTAAAAAACAAAAAGCCAACATAATTGGCTTTTTGAAAGTGAATTTAATTTTAGGTATTTATTTTAGATCGCCTCTGAGTTCTTTTCCGAAATGCTTTCCTGCAGTGGCATACGATTCTTCGATACGAAGACCGGTATCATAATCATAGCCTCCGAACGTACGGCCAGGTGCATTTTTAACTACGTATTCAGCCACCGTTCTTTTGGTCGCTGTTTCAATGAACTTAATTTCCAAGTCGATCTCAGCATTCTTTTTTGAGATGTAGATATTGTACCCAGGCTCAGTACGGCTTGTGTTAACAATCATGGTATATTTTGCTTCAGGATAATTTCCTACTACGAACGAGGTGTTTTTCATAAACAGATCGATAAAATTAGGCTCAAACCTTGACGTACGGTCTCCCTTCCATGACTCCTCCCATTTATCTCCCTTGCCACTTTCCTTTTTATTGTATTCAGCCTTTTTAGACTGGATATACTCCTCTTCTTTGTTGAATTTACCTACGCTCATATGATCATACGTAAACACAATATTCATTTTGGTTTCCTTACCTATTTCAGCAGGATTACCTTCAACCTTTCGAATGCGCTGAGCAAACGAGATGGTGCTTACACTCAATAAGAGAAGTGCACCAAGCATGATTTTTTTCATATAAAAATATTTTCATCAAATGTATAAAAGAAATCCTGTTTCAAAAAGGGATTCGAAAACTCAATTTCATATTTTTCAATAAGAAGTGAGACTTAATTACGCACGTCTCTATTTATCATTTTAGTACTAAAAAACCTGAAATACAAGGCGACTCAAAATTTATTTTACCCAATCAAACCCGCGTTGCCTTTTTTCCAAAATAATATTACTTTTGCACATGGCTATAAATTCCAAAATCACAAAAGAAGGTCTGACCTTCGATGACGTACTCCTCGTTCCCGCGTATTCTGAAGTATTACCGCGCGAAGTCAATATTCAGACGCAACTTACCCGTACATTAAAAATCAATATTCCATTGGTATCCGCTGCTATGGATACGGTGACTGAAACACAGCTCGCTGTGGCATTGGCACGTGAAGGTGGTATCGGCATTCTGCATAAGAATATGAGTATCGAGAAACAGGCAGAACAGGTACGAAAAGTAAAACGTAGTGAAAGCGGATTGATTGTGGATCCGGTAACTTTGCATCCTGAGGCCACGATTGGTGAAGCCTTGCGTATCATGAGGGAAAATAAGATCGGAGGAATTCCTATCGTCGATAGCAACCATAAGCTGGTGGGCATTCTCACCAACCGTGATTTACGTTTCGAGAAAAATGTAAAACAGAAAGTGAGCGATGTTATGACGAAAGATAAACTCGTGACAGCTCAATTAGGAACCGATTTAGTGAAGGCTGAAAAAATTCTGCAGCAATACAAGATCGAAAAACTTCCTATAGTCGACAAGAACAAAAAACTCATCGGACTTATAACGTATCGCGATATTCTTCAATATAAAAGTCACCCACACGCCAGCAAAGACAGTATGGGCCGCCTGATGGTTGGAGCAGCAGTCGGCATCACCGCCGATATCCTGTTACGAGTAGAGGCCTTAGTGCATTGCGGTGTGGATGTCATTACACTTGACAGCGCACATGGTCATTCGAAAGGTGTCATCGATACCGTTAAGAAAGTCAAGAAAGCCTACAAAGATATTCAGATCATAGCCGGAAATGTGGCTACCGGCGAAGGTGCCAAAGCACTTGTTGCTGCCGGCGCAGATGCGGTAAAAGTTGGTGTCGGGCCAGGTTCTATCTGCACGACAAGAATTGTCACGGGTGCAGGAGCGCCTCAGTTGACCGCTATCATGGACGCCTGTGAAGCCTTGAAAAAAACCGGTGTTCCTGTCATTGCCGATGGCGGAATACGTTATACAGGAGATCTTGTAAAAGCGCTGGTGGCTGGTGCATCTACCGTAATGGCCGGCTCGGTGTTTGCCGGAGTAGAAGAAAGTCCCGGTGAAACCATCATCTTCGAAGGACGTAAATTCAAATCATATCGTGGCATGGGCAGTATCGAAGCCATGCAGGAAGGAAGCAAAGACCGTTATTTCCAGGATGTGGAAGACGATATCAAGAAACTGGTTCCTGAAGGCATCGTTGGCAGAGTACCGTATAAAGGCACGCTGAATGAAGTCGTTCATCAATTTATCGGCGGACTTAGGGCCGGTATGGGGTATTGCGGAGCGAAAGACATCAAAGCCTTGCAGCAAGCTAAATTCGTACGTATCACCAACGCAGGAATGCGTGAGAGTCATGCGCATGATGTGGTGGTCACTAAAGAGTCGCCTAATTATAGCCGTTAAAAGAGATTCCATTTTCCGGACAATGCTTAGCTAACAGGATACTTGCTTACATAAGATTACGTCTTGCGGATTGAAAGCTATCGTGTAAATTCGTGTATTCAATCACCGATATGCATTTCATCTGGCTACTACTTGCAGTAGTGTTCTTATTCCTTTTCGGGCTGCTTGTATACAATCTGGTCTTGTATATCAAAAACCACAATACCATGTCTGCATTCCCATTACCCGCTTACCATTTCAGAGTTGAATGGGGCGGCTCACGCATCGACTTCACCGAAGTCAAAGGACTTGACATCTTTATTGAACCGATTGTTTTCCGTAACGGAGCAGCGCCTTCTGATACCGTCAATCACATGCCGGGTCTGGAGAAGTTCAATACCATCACTTTAAAACGCGATATCGTGAAAGGTGATAATGACATGTACAATTGGATCAAAACGAAACAAGGCAATACAATCGAACGAAGGGATATTACTATCAGTCTACTCGACGCCGAACATAATCCGGCAGTAGTGTGGACCGCTCACGCTGCTTTTCCGATCAGATATTCAGGTCCTAATTTTATGGCTTCAGACAGTGAAGTGGCGTTTGAAGAATTAGAACTGGTGCATGAAGGACTTTCTGTACAACATAATTGATTTGGCTTTAGAAGCAGCACCATCAGGCATTCGTAGAATCTGAGGCTGACTTTTTGCTCCCCTCATACATATCATATTTTACAAGACGGGCTTCAAGTGCTCCATTGAACACTTTAATCTTGCGTGAAGGCCTAAGTCCGACAAATTTCAAGGCTTCAAGATTGGCCGTTATCATCCATGCCGTGGTGCCGGGATAATTTCGCTTCAGGGTATTACCGATATCTTCATAAAATTCCTCCGTTTTAATACCAATCCGTTCGTCATACGGTGGATTAAAAAGGATATGCAACTTTCCCTGACTTTCTTTTTTCGTATCAAAAAAATCATCTTGCTCCATTTGGATATAGTCATCCAGATTCGCATTCTTGACATTATCCGTTGCCTTCTTGATAGCGGTTATATCGATATCATACCCTTTGATTCTATAATGAAACTCCCGTGTCTTTTTCAACAAGGCATCCTGTATCGTTTCAAACATGGCATTGTCATAATCAGCCCAACGTTCGAAGGCAAATTCATGACGATTGATATTTGCCGGAATATTACAGGCTATCATGGCGGCTTCTATCAATATCGTTCCGCTTCCGCACATCGGATCTAAAAAATCGCATTGGCCGTCCCATCCCGACAACATGAGCAAACCAGCTGCCAGCACTTCATTGATCGGGGCGATATTCGTGGCTGTCTTGTAACCGCGCTGATGAAGAGATGCTCCTGAACTATCAAGTGACACCGTGCATTCATCCTGATTGATATGTATATTGATGCGAAGATCGGGACTATCGATATCGACATTTGGCCTTGTCCCTTTCTTATCCCTGAACTGGTCGACAATGGCATCCTTGGATTTTAGTGAAACATATTTTGAATGGGTAAAGAAATCAGAAAAGACAGTGGCATCAATCGCTAATGTCTGCTCTTCGTTCATATATTCAGACCAGTCTATCTTGTAAATACCATCATACAACTGTTGTTCGTTTTTCAGCTTGAATGTATGTATAGGCTTGAGAATCTTAATGGCAGTTCGACAAGCCAGATTGGCCTTATACATGAATCCGTTGTCGCCTTCAAAACTCACCATACGAAGCCCTGTCTGAATATTGAGCGCACCAAGCTGTTTCAGCTCATTGGCCAGCAATTCTTCAAAACCGAATAAGGTTTTGGCCGTCATTTTGAAATTATATCCCATATGGTAAAGTTAGGTTGGAGATGTGAGAGGAGAGATTAGAGAGAATAGACAGAATATTGATGCGCCTTACAAGGTTCAAACAGTATTATATAATCATGGCATCTATTTTCGTTGCCAGATCAACATCCTTGCTGGTAATCGCATTTGCGCTATGCGTATTCAAACGGATCACGACCTTATTATACACATTGATGATTTCGGGATGATGATTGTCCTGTTCCGCTATAACACCCACCTGTACGATAAAACCCAAAGCCTGCTTGAAACCCTCAAATTGAAATTTACGTTCAATAGCTGCATTCACCACAGACCATTCTGGGATTGTCTGAAGGATAAGCTGTAATTCCTGTAGTGTATAGATCTTCATGAAATTAAATCTCGCGGTTGCTGTCGAATCGCTCGAGTTCATTGGCGACCTCAGTAAGGAAACTGGCACCTAATGAACCATCCACGATACGGTGATCGTAACTCAATGATAAATACATCATATGACGAATCGCAATCACATCCCCTTGAGGTGTTTCTAAAACCATAGGACGTTTCTTGATGGCTCCAACTGCCAAAATAGCTACTTGTGGTTGATTGATGATCGGTGTACCCATGAGGCTTCCGAATGTACCGACATTGGTCATGGTAAAGGTGCCACCCTGGGTATCATCCGGTTTCAATTTGTTTGATTTTGCATTACTTCCTAATGCATTCACTTCCTTGGTCAAGCCATATAAATTCTTGGTATCTGCATTTTTAATCACTGGTACAATCAGATTTCCGGTAGGTAAAGCGGCAGCCATACCGATATTGATATCTTTCTTTAAAATGATATTGTTTCCGTCTAGGCTGCAATTGATCATCGGATATTTCTTGATTGAATTGACGATAGCCTCGATGAATATTGGCGTGAAAGTTATCTTCTCGCCATATTTCTTTTCAAAGGACGTCTTGACCTTGTTTCTCCAGTTCACAATATTGGTCACATCCGCTTCGGTGAAGCTGGTCACATGTGGTGATGTCGCTTTGCTCTTCACCATATGGTCCGCTATCATACGACGCATCCTGTCCATTTCTATAATTTCGACATTACCTGTCGGAAGTACTGCTGCAGGAGCCGGTGTTTCGGCCTGAGCAACCGGACTTGGAACTGGTGTTGAACTTGGTGCTGAAGGTGCTTGTGCTACTGCACCTGTTTTTCGTTGTGCCACATAATTCAAGATATCTTTCTTGGTAACTCGACCTTCGTTACCTGTTCCTGGAATCGTTTCGATTTCGGCCATGCTCACACCTTCCGATGAAGCGATATTCAATACTAAAGGAGAATAAAATTTGTTGGTTCCTGCCGTTGCTGTGGGTGTCTGAACTGATGCAGTAGCTGGAGCGACTGAAACAGGTGCCGCTACTTTCGGAGTCTCTACGACCGGAGCTGAGATTGCAGCCGATCCACCTGCATTGATTCTGGCAATGACTTTACCTACCGGCACCACATCATTTTCTTTAAATAATATTTCTGCTATAGTTCCTTCAGCGGTGGAAGGCACTTCACTGTCTACTTTATCTGTCGCGATTTCCAGCAGGGTTTCATCCATTTTGATAAAATCACCTACTTGTTTATTCCATTTTAAAATGGTCGCTTCCATAATACTCTCGCCCAGCTTTGGCATTACTAAATCAACTGTAGACATATATCTATACTATTTTTTAAGGTGGTAAAGGTAGTTAACCAATTTGATAAAGAGAAAAATTAGGCGATGAGAGAATACAACCTGAAGAGATCGAACCTTTGCATATAACTGAATGGCAGCGCAATGGACTAAATGTCTATTCTGCTATTTTGCATACAACTTCGTACTTACTTTCTACTATTAATCTCATCACGAATTTGAGCAGCGCGGATATAATCTTCGCGGTCGAGTACCTCTTGCAGCATATTCTGCAATTCAGTTATACTCATAGACATCAGGTCATTCTGATTACCGGGTATCTTCGATTTGACTTTCTTTTCTTCAGGACCTTCGATCTTAGGCATATTCTCATCCATTTGCAGCCCTGCCGTATCAAGAATACCTTCATAAGTAAAAATCGGCGTATCGAAACGGACCGCTAAAGCTAATGCATCCGAAGTTCGCGAATCGATTTCAATAGTTTCATTCTGCGACTGGCAAACTAACTTAGCATAGAAGATACCTTCATGTATACGGTGGATCAATACTTCTACCAATTTAACATCGAAGGCAGTCATCATGTTTTTCATCAGATCATGAGTCAAAGGGCGAGTAGGCTGCATATTTTCTAATGCCACGGCAATCGCTTGTGCTTCAAAACCTCCGATGACGATAGGGAGTTTACGAACACCATTCACCTCACCCAACACGACTGCATAGGAATGCGATTGAGTGACGCTATGCGACAAGGCAACAATTTCTAATTCTAATTTCTTTGAACTCATAAGTTACTTCGCAAAGATAGATATTTATATTAAGCGTTTTGTGCCGCCTTGAATTTATTAAAAGCTGCCGTCAATTTAGGTACAATCTCGAAGGCATCGCCAAGCACGCCATAATCAGCTGCTTTGAAGAAAGGTGCTTCAGGGTCCTTGTTGATGACTACGATAGTTTTTGAACTGTTCACACCGGCCAAATGCTGTATAGCTCCTGATATTCCTACGGCCAAATATAGATTCGGACGGATGGTCCCGCCAGTCTGACCTACGTGCTCATGATGCGGACGCCAATGCGAATCAGCCACCGGTCGTGAACAAGCCAATGTAGCACCAACACTCTTAGCCAGATCTTCCAATATACCCCAGTTTTCAGGACCTTTTAATCCTCGTCCGCCACTTACGACCAACTCGGCTTCAGATAACGGCACTATACCGCTCACTTTATTGACACTCTCCACCTTCACAGAAAAATCATTCGCTGCGAAATCCACTGACTGAGAAGCAACAGAGGTCTGCGCATCCGATTTTTCTACAGGGAATGAATTAGGCGTGATAGAAATTACTTTAATCGCTGATTTTACACTCACCAAAGCAAATGCCTTTCCGGCAAAAACCGATTTCTTAACCACGAATCCATTGCTTGTATCCGGAAGAGAAATTGCCCCGGCCACCAGACCTGCTTTTAGCCTGGCTGCTACCCGAGGAGCTACAGCTTTGGCGGTAATATTATTGGAGAACACCACAACCTGTGCGTTTTCTTGTGCAGCTATATCGCTTATTGCTTTTGCGTACGCTTTTGCTTCCAGATGATTCAGACGGGCATCTAACACTTGAACAATTTTGGATGCCCCATAATTTCCTAATACTGTTACGTCTGAAGCTTCGCCCAAAACGACAGCGCACACTTGTGTGCCCATGGAGGCTGCTACTTTCGAAGCATACGAAACAGCCTCAAAGGCTGCTTTCTTAAACGAACCATTACTTAACTCTGCAAATACTACTACCATTATATTTTATTTTTTCGTAAATCAAATTTAAAAGCCACTAGATCACTTTCGCTTCTTCGTGCAACAATCTCACCAGTTCATCCATATTTTCGACATCAATCATCTTCACGCCTGTTTTTTGTGCAGGAAGATCGTATGACAAGATAGAAGTCAGTTCGTCGACCTCTACCGGCGCCACCACATTGAGCGGTTTAGTGCGGGCTGCCATGATACCCCGCATATTTGGGATACGGGCTTCCGCCATTCCTTTCTGACATGAAATCACCAAGGGACAAGCACATGAATCAGTTTCCTCACCACCTTCAATTTCCCTGTTTATCGATACGTTACCACCACTTATATCTAATTTGGAGACATGACTGATAAAAGGCAAATCCAACAATTCAGCTACCATGGCGCCAATGCTGGCATTTCCATAATCGATACTTTCTTTTCCTGTAAGAATCATGTCATAACCTTTCGTTTTGGCATGTTCAGCAATTTGAGTAGCAATATAAAAACTATCGTTACTGTCTGCATCGATACGGATAGCCTCATCGCCGCCTAAAGCCAATGCCTTGCGGATAACGGGTTCCGTATCAGCTTTCCCTACTGTGATCAGATGTATGGCTGTCGCTGTTCCTGCTTCTTTCAATTCAAGAGCACGCACTAATGCATACCATTCGTCGTACGGATTAATAATCCATTGGACACCGGATTCATTGAATTTAGAATTATTATCCGTGAATGTCACCTTGGTGGTGGTATCGGGAGCTTTCGTGATACAAACAAGTATTTTCATATTCAAACTACGTATTTTGGAGGGCAAATATAAGTAGGAAAACTTAAAAGTGAAGACATTCAACTGAAAGCTTGATAGGATTCAATGATATGAAATTCTGTCTTCGGTCTGCTTAACCTTCCCATCGATTTACAAAATCACAAACAGGTTTCAAAGGACTTTGTAAGCTTAATTTTTATTAAGTTGAACACCATTGTAGTAAGTTTGCCTGTATTTAAACAGCGCCTACAAAAACATATTTTCTGCCATGGATCGAATTAACAAACTGAATGACATGCTGCTTGACTCTCCGAATGACTGTTTCCTGCTGCATGCATTGGGACTCGAATATATCAAGATAGGAGAAATAGAGAAGGCGCTGCTTGCTTTCCAGCATGTGATAGCATCCGACAAGAACTATGTAGGCACATATTATCATCTTGCAAAAGCATTTGAGAAAATCAACCGGATCAAAGATGCGGTTAAAACATACGAGCAAGGCATTATCATTGCATCACTCGTCAACGACAAACATGCCCGAAATGAATTGCAGATGGCTCTTGATGACTTGACAGATTAAGAAGAAACATGGAATTAAGACATATAAACAAAGAGGCACGGTACTTACTGGCGGTCAGCGGCGGAATCGATTCGATGGTGATGGCAGATTTGTTTCGGCAGAATACATTGAACTTTCAAGTGGCCCATTGTAACTTTTGCCTTCGGGGAGAAGAGTCGGATATGGATCAACAACTTGTACAGGACTGGTGTGCCCGTCATAACATCCCTTTCCATTTCCAACGTTTCAATACAGCTGACTTTGCCACAGAACATTCCCTTTCTATACAAGAAGCCGCTCGTTTGCTGAGATATACATATTTCAATGAAATACTGTCTCTTGGTTCTCTTGAATATGTGGCTACGGCCCATCATCAGGATGACAATATAGAAACCGTATTTTTCCATCTCTTACGTGGAACCGGCATCAAAGGTCTGACCGGCATTCCGGTATCGAATGAACGTATCATCCGCCCACTTTTGCATATCTCAAAAAAAGAAATTGAATCGTATGCCGTCTTCAATAGCATCCTGTACAGAAATGACAGCAGTAATAAAAAGGAAGACTATACCCGCAATAAGTTACGCAATATCATCCTGCCTCTGATCGAAGACAGCTTCCCTCAACTCAGGCAAACGATGTCTAAGAACATTGTCCGTTTCAATGAAGTGAATGAAATTTATCAGAAAGCGATCGACGCCATGCGGGCCAAATTACTTGAGCAACGAGGACAAGATTACTATATACCGATCAGGAAACTAAAACTTGTATCTCCGCTTCAGACAGTCATCTATGAACTGATCAAACCTTTCCATTTCTCCTTCGAGCAAGCAATCGAATTGATACGTCTGTTTGAAAGTCACACGGGTGCCTTTATTCAAAGCCATTCGCACAGGATCATACGGAACCGTGACATGTTTATCATCACGTCAATCGACATTTCCGCCTCTGACATGATGCTGATTGACACCTCGACGGAAGAGATTTCTTGCGCCGATTTCAGTGTATGGTTGAAACCAATGTCGGGGCCTTTAGATATTCGTTCTAAAGAAAAAAATGTCGAATGGGTAGATCGCCGTCTATTGAAATATCCTTTACTGTTTCGAAAGTGGCGCCAGGGTGATTATCTTTATCCGTTGGGCATGACCAAAAAAAAGAAGGTATCACGGATGTTGATTGATGAAAAATTGTCGTTACCTGAAAAGGAAAAAATATGGGTGCTTGAATCAGATAAGAAGATTGTTTGGGTTTCGGGCATACGTATCGATAACAGATACCGGATAACCGATAACACAAAAGAAATAATACAAATACGCATCATAAAAAATAGAACAGAATGAGTTCAGAGAAATATATCGAATTGAAAGAGAACTATGATTCATTGACAAGCGAAGAAGAAAAAATACTTTGCCTCATTGAGATCGTTCTTGAAATCAGGAACTATAATATCGATGAGGCATTTCGTTTATCACAGGACATCATCAACCGTTCTGTAAAAATAAAATTCAAGGAAGGCATAGGTCGTGGGCTTAACCTCAAAGGCGCTTGTTATTGGCTGAAAGGGGAATACGACAATGGCCTTGAGACGTTGAAAGAATCACTCAAGATTGCGAAAGATCTCAAGAACGATGCCTTGAAAGCCTGGATTTATAATAACTACGGTAGCATTTACCGTGATCTCGGTGACTTATCGAATGCCTCCAAGTACTTTCAGTGGGCGCTCGAAATCAATGAAGACCTTAACGATGAATTGTCACAGGCCGCCATCCTGACGAATATTTCAAATATTCATTTCGACCTGTATGATTATGACAATGCTCTTGAATATGCCATCCGTTGTCTTGAAATTTTTATCAAGTATGATGATCAGAAACGACTCATAGGAATCTATCATACACTGGGAAATATTTATTTCAAACAAGAAGATTTTGATAATGCGCTGATCCATTTCAAGAATAGCCTGAAACTTACTGAGGCCAACACAATCGGTTATATGTTGGCCAACAGCGGAATCGGTAAAGTCTATTTCAAATTAAAGAATTATGACCGGGCACGTTTTTATCTGAATCAGGCACTCACACAAGCTGAAGTTTTATCGAACATCGAAGGCTTGATCATTTCTGAATTTTATCTTGGCCGGGTCAATTTTGATGAAGGTAGTTTCGAACATGCGCTGAAGCATTTTGACAACGCGTTTGATATCGCCACCGAACATTCGCGGAAGCATGACATCATGAGTATCCATGAGATGTACTCAAACCTATATGCACGAATGGGCGATACGCCAAGAGCTTATGAGCATCTGAAGGAATATGAGAAATTGAAGGAAGAAATCTTCCAGCAAAATACGATCAACAAACTCAGGAATTTACAGATACGGCATGAGATCGAATTTGCCGTGAAGGAAAAAGAAGTGGCAGAACAGTCGGCAAAACTGAAACAGCAGTTCATTGCCAACATGAGTCATGAGATCCGCACACCCATGAATGCGATTGTTGGAATGACACGTCTCCTGCTGGAAAAGGAACCGAGGGAAGACCAGCTGAAATACCTGAATGCCATCACGCAGAGTGCCGACAACCTATTGGTGATCATCAACGATATCCTTGATTTTTCAAAAATAGAAGCTGGCAAAATCACCATCGAATCGATTGAGTTCTCTCTGCGGAATGTCTTGCGAAATGTTGTCACATTGCTGCGATTCAAAGCTGAAGAAAAAGGGATCGAAATACATTTTGACGTAGATGAGAATGTCCCCGATTATCTTATCGGTGATCCAACCCGTCTTGGCCAGATTTTGATGAATCTCGCAGGCAACTCAGTCAAGTTTACCGAAAAAGGTTATGTAAGGATTGTATGTCATGTCATCACCCTGCAAAATCATTTTGTAAAAATATCGTTCGAAGTAATCGACACGGGTATCGGCATTTCAGAAGAATATGTGAGCGTCATCTTCGATAGTTTCACACAAGCCGGAAGTGATATCGCACGTAAATTCGGGGGCACCGGCCTTGGTCTCACTATCTCTAAACAACTAGTGGAATTGATGGACGGCAGTATCGATGTGAAAAGTAAAGTAAATGAAGGAACAACCTTCAATTTCCTGCTTCCATTCCAGATAGCACAAGGGCAACAAACCAAGGTAAGAGAGAAGTTTGTATTCTCAGATCATGAAATAAAGATTCTTAATAAGACCAGACTCTTGCTGGTCGACGATAACGAATTCAACACTATCTTGGCAGTTGACACCCTGCATACGATAGCACCTTCGATGGATATAGAAGAAGCCAACAGCGGACTAGAGGCCATTGAAAAAGTGAAGAACGGTGATTTTGATCTGGTGCTTATGGACATACAGATGCCTGCGATGAACGGTGTTGAAGCGACACAAAAAATCAGGAAGGACCTGGATGAAACCAAAAGAAAAATCAAGATCATAGCTATGACGGCCAATGTCATGAAAGACGATATCGAACATTATCTGGCCAGTGGGATGAATGATCATGTGCCCAAACCTTTTGAAAAAGAAGAGCTGATTAAAAAAATACTTCGTCATATCAATCAGAAAAAAATTGCAGCCAGACCTGATTTACCAAGGGAAGAACTGGTCGAGACTTCCATTCCCGCCGAATCAGCTGAGTCACATATATCCAGGTCTCACACAAGTGAAAAGGGGCCTATAACTGATATCCGTTTCCTTCAGTCCTTCGCTGGAAATGATATTACAAAACAGAAAAAGTATATCAGCCTGTTTTTGGAAAATGCCCCGAAGCTAATGCGTCATCTGCAAATTGGTGTAGACAACAAGGATTTTGATGCAATCAAGATTGCGGCACATTCGTTGAAGACCCAACTGAGCTATATGGGAGTCAAGGAAGAGTTGTCACATGTTCAGGAAATAGAGCGCTTGGCCTCCCGTTCAACAGAATTTGAATCGATTGTCGCATTGTTTGAAAACTTAAAAATCGTTTCTGCCCAAGCCTTCGAGGAACTTCATCATTGGGTAAAATAGCTTCAACATGAAAGCGCCCTCATCCAGCAATCGATTGCATCTGTCAGCATATGAAACAATAAACCGACAGCTGCGATCCGGGTGAACCTTGGAAATAAACATAGTAAATAACAAAAAATCGCTGGATACGAATGCAAGGGATGAAAACCGATACTGCATCGATTCGGATCGAAGACCGGAGTTGCCAGCAGATGATCCAGGTCCACCAACATGGTTCCCAGCATGATACCCCACGCCCGCTTCCATGTATTCCTGAAGAACATAAAAGCAATCATGCCAGGCGCAAACATATGCAGGGTAAAGTGGATACTAAAACGAAGGATATCTGTCATTTGTAATCAAACATCAATTTCCTCTGAAGGAAGGCTTTCGCTTCTCAAGAAATGCATTCACGCCTTCATTATAATCAAACGAATCGGCCGCTTTAACCTGAAACTCTCCTTCAAGAATCAGTTGAGCGCTAAGCGTATTTTGATATGATTGATTGAGCAAGGCTTTCGTCAGTCCAAGTGCTTTCGTCGGCATCTGAGCCAATGCCACGGCAGTATTCCAGCTTTCGGTTTTGAATACATCATCAGCAAACACCTTATAGAGCATCCCCACGCGTTCCGCTTCTTCTGCCATGATCTTATCGCCCAACATCATATAGGCCGCCGCCTTCTGTAAACCAATCAGACGAGGCAGAAAAAACGTACCTCCACTGTCTGGTATGAGGCCTATTTTACTGAAGGCTTGTATGAAGGATGCACTGGCTGTGGCAACTACGATATCTCCAGCCAAGGCTATATTGGCACCGGCACCAGCAGCCACGCCATTTACCGCACAAACCACCGGTTTGGGAATGGCTCGCATTTTCTCGATAATCGGATTGTAATGCTCGGATACGATCTGTGCCAATTCGATACCGTTGTCTTCGATGGCTTCTGCCAGATCCTGACCGGCACAAAATGCTTTGCCTTCACCTGTGAGATAGACACAGCGTATATTGTCATCGGCGGCGGCATCGTCGATGGCTGATTGCAATTCAAGAGCCATTTCGCGACAAAAGCTGTTAAACTTGTCGGGTCTGTTGAGGGTAATTTTTGCAATGCCGGCTGTCTTTTCTATACTTATGAATGCCATGTTATAAATTCTTTTCGCAAAGATTCAATTATTTTTCCTAGTGTGCAATGCTTAATTCGAAATAAAAACAAGAATGAATTATTGATATATGAGCTAATGCATTTACTTTAGCCAAAAGATTTTTTATGAAGAAACTCATTTCAATCATACTCATTACCTTCAGCTTAAGTATATTGATCAACTGTTCCCCAAAGGTCGCAAAGAAAACAGCGTCGAGCGATCATGGCGGTGCTAAAAAAGAAGTTGCTGTCGAACAACAAAAGAGTGAACAAGTCGAGGTTAAACAGGTTCCTGTTCAGGATGTGAATGCTGTCAATGCGGTAACCCCCAACACTCCTTTTGCAGGTGTTTCAACAGATGAACAAATTACCATGTATAACGACATGGCACCTCTTCGCGCAGAAATAGGTAAAAAACTTGTATCAGTTCGTTGCAGCAAATGCCATGGTACACCTCAAGCCATCAGTAAACCTGCAGAAACATGGATTCATATCATGCAAATAATGGGACCTCGTGCCAAACTGAATACAGATGAGTATCTAGAAGTTACTGCATACATGGTACAGAACGCCAAGAAATAGGCCTATTTTATTTATAAGCCCCACTGATTTGAGTAGATTAGTTCCTTGTATCAAGCAAAAACCTTCTGAATATCCATCACTTTTAATTCAACATGGTGGAGAGCCGTCAATATTAAATTCGAAAGGTTATATTCACTAATCAAGTAAAATGATGGATTGCTAAATGGCATTTTAGGGGTGAATCTATTCCCGATATTATTCGTATTTTGCGCATCAAAATAAATTTCTGTTGAGACCAAACAAAGATCACGATAGTAGTCGAATCAGACCGAGTGTATTGAAAACAATTGTGCTAAGCTTCTTCCTTCTGCTATGTATATATGTTTCAGATGCCCAAGACACATGTCGTTTACGTGTAAGCATCCTAACCTGCGGGGTTGGCGAAGACCTTTATTCGTGCTATGGTCATAGTGCGGTTCGCATTGTCGATTCCTGCTCTGGATCTGACGTTGTTTATAACTATGGCACCTTCAATTTCGGCGATCCTGATTTCTACTCAAAATTCACCCGGGGCAAACTCCCGTACTATCTCAACGACGAAAATTTTCAAGGCTTTATTGGTACTTATATTAGTGAAGGTCGTGGTGTGACCGAACAGTTGCTAGACCTTTCAGAGAAGGATGCAAAAATGGTGCAACATTTCTTGTCAGATAATTTGAAAGAAGAAAATAAATATTATCATTACGATTTCCTGCTTGATAATTGTTCGACCAGAGTGCGTGATATCTTCCCAAAACTCTTCAGCACTCGCTTCATATTCGGACACTCCATGGCGGATGACAGCTGCAGTTTCCGCACCATCCTTGATCAATATGAGAAAAACAAACATTGGGAACGAGTGGGTATCAATCTACTCATGTGCCATATTGTCGATAACAAAATGAGCAATGTACAAAGCATGTTTCTTCCGGATTATCTAATGAAAGGAATTTCAGAAGCCACTCTTGACGGGAAGCGTATTGTGAAAGAAACTATTCCAATTTTGCCTCAAGTGGCAACTATACCGGCAGAAGCGAATCAACCTAAATTGCTTCTTTGGGCCTTGTTACTGACCGTAGTATTCCTTTCATTCAATAAAACAGCTCAAGCTTGGTGGGTATACTTTGACGTCTTATTTTTTTTATTGCTTGGGCTATTGGGATGCTTTATGTTGTTCATGTGGTTCGGCACAGAACATGCGGTGTGCAGTTACAACCGTAATCTCTTCTGGGCATTTCCGCTACATCTGGTGTTTGCCTTCATGTTACCAAGGAAATCTGATAAGGTGAGCCGTTATGCAGGATATGCATCATGGTTGGTCATCTTGTCGATGATATACGGTCTATTTGCCATTCAGCCTTATATACCTGAGATAACGCCATTGCTTCTTCTTATACTTTTCCGTCTTGGTAAGTACTCACGACAATCTGCTTACTTCACATTTAACAAACCAGTTTAATCAGATGAAGGTTGTATTGAAAAGTGACCGGTTTACGAAATGTGTCTATGCGAAAAGCGGCCACGGATTCCCCATAATACTCTTACATGGTTTTGCTGAAGACCATCACATCTGGAAGTATCAGGTGGCTGCGCTTAACACAGATTATACCGTAATTGTTCCAGATTTACCGGGAAGTGGTTTGTCGCCTTTGCCAAAGGAAGAAATGAGCATGGAATTATTAGCAGATTTTGTACTAGAAATCATGCAACAGGAACAACTTCAAAAAATCATTCTCATAGGTCATTCAATGGGAGGTTATGCTACACTGGCTTTCGCCGAAAAATATGAAACGAATTTAGCCGCATTCTCTTTGGTGCATTCATCCGCGTATGAGGATGATGATATAAAGAAAGAGAACAGGCGAAAATCTATCAAACTTATTCAAAATGACGGAAAGGAAGTCTTCCTGAAAGCTATGATTCCCAATTTGTATAGTGAATCTTCAAAAAAGACGAAACAGGACGAAATGGCTGAACACCTCACGAATGCCTTGCAAATTTCGTCTGATTCATTACAAGCCTATTATATGGCTATGATCAATCGCCCTTCCAGAATTTCCGTCTTGCAAAAGACGCCCTTGCCGGTTCAGTTCGTTATTGGCACTGAAGATAATGCAGTACCCTTTTCTCAATCTTTACAACAATCTGCTATCCCGAAAATGGCCAAGGTGGATATACTCCGTGATATCGGTCACAGCGGCATGGTAGAAAGCCCGGCGCAGTTAAATGCTATGCTAAATAGCTTTTTGAAATACGTTTTAAAATTATAAAAAGCCTTACTTTTGTTCATCTTGAAAAAACTCCTGCCAATAATATTGTTAGTGCTTTGTCAATCAGCGTTTGCTTCGCATATCGTAGGGGGAGAGTTTACATATAAATGTATCGGCACCAACAAGTATGAGTTCACATTGAACCTTTACCGGGATTGTCTGCCACCATCACAAGGTGGAGGAAACCCAGCCGCTTTAGCTGATGACGACCCGGCATTTCTTACCATATTCAGAGGGAATTCTTTTTATTCTATCGATTCAGTTTATGCCTCAAGCAGTCTGGTCGTACCGGTGAATTTCAGTAACGACTGTATCAACAATCCACCTCCGACCTGCATCAACCGGCTTCAGTTCAAGTATCTGGTCATTTTGCCAGACAATGCCACTACTTATACTATCATGTGTCAACGCTGTTGCCGGAACGGTTCGATCAACAATATCATTAATCCAGGGAATACCGGTGCCACCTATTTCGCCACTATTCCGGCTGCACCAATAGTCTGCAATACCAGCGCTGTTTTCAACAATTATCCTCCTCAGATTATCTGCATCAACAATCCTTTCGTGTATAACCATTCAGCTTTTGACGCTGATGGCGATTCATTATCGTACGACTTCTGTGACGCCTTTAAGGGCGGAGACCCGACTGACCCGAAACCAAAAATAACTGGCAATCTTCCTGGTCTGAGTACTGTCGATTATATATCACCGCTCAACGGAGGCAACCCGATGGGAGGCAACCCGCTGCTGAAAATAAATCCTGTGACAGGTATCATTACAGGAACACCTAATTTGTTAGGTCGTTTTGTGGTGAGTGTATGTTGTCACGAATGGCGAAACGGTAATATCATAAACACTATCAATCGAGAATTTCAGTTTGTTGTAACCAATTGTTCTAAAGCTGTTGTTGCCAACATTCCTCAGTTTTCTGAAGAACAGAATACATATATCGTCAGTTGTAAAACCAAAACGATTCATTTCATCAATACCAGTACCGGTGGATTCAAATATGACTGGGACTTTGGCGAAACAGCTCTGACTACAGATACTTCTACGCAGTTTGAACCGACTTATACCTATAGTGATACTGGTACTTATGTCGTCAAGTTGATTGTGAATAAAGGCTCTACTTGTCCTGACAGCATCACCCGCCTAGTTAAAGTTTATCCCGATTTTAAAACGGACTTTGATTACCAGGGATTACTTTGTCCCGATCAACCCATTTCATTTTTTGACAAGACTACCTCCTCGTTCAATGCCATCAATTACTGGAAATGGAATTTTGATGATGGCGATACAAGCCGAATACAGGACCCAACACATACTTACAGCAACGTAGGTCAAGAATTTACTGTCACGCTCATTTCTGGAAATAAATATGGATGCAGGGATACTGCTTCCAAAACATTGAGCATACCGTTAGTTCATGTTTTTGCAGGTAATGATACAGTCATTGTAAAGAATACACCCTTCCAGTTTCATGGCACAGGGGCCCAAAACTACTCATGGAGCCCTTCCACCTATATGGACAATCCGAATGTCTTCAACCCCAATGCGATTTTTCCTGACATGGGTGAATTTACATATGTACTTCAGGGTATCACATCGAATGGCTGTATGGGGAAAGACACCATCAAAATTACTGTGGCCAATGGCCCATATCTTAGTATGCCGAATGCTTTTTCTCCGAACAGCGATGGTGACAATGACATTTTCAGAATCCTCGCGGCTGGCTTCAAAAAATTAAATTATTTCAAAATCTACGACCGATGGGGCGAACAGGTATTTTTCACCAACTACTTCCGAAGAGGGTGGGATGGGACCTACAAAGGGAAAGATTGCGAAGTCGGCACGTATTTTTGGATCATTAGTGCCATCGACATAGATAACAAAGAAAAAACGATCAAAGGGGACGTGACCTTACTCAGATAACGACATGAATAGAACAGTATTAATCACAGGAGCAACATCGGGGATAGGCCAAAGTTGTGCACTACAGTTTGCAAAAAATAATTTCAACCTTATTTTAACAGGTAGACGAATCGATCGTTTGACTGCCTTGAAAGCCGCATTGGAGGAGCAATATAAAAGTGAAGTGCAAATCCTATGTTTCGATGTCAGAAACCTCGAAGAAACCAAACAGGCAATCGCCTCGATTGACATGACCCGTTTCCCGGTCATTGATATATTGATCAATAACGCAGGTCTCGCATCAGGCATGTCAAGCATCGACGAAGGTGATTATGATGATTGGAATGTAATGATTGATACTAATGTTAAAGGACTGCTGCATGTAAGTCGCGAAGTGATGCCTATCATGAAGCGACAAGGCTGTGGTCATATCGTGAATATCAGTTCGACGGCAGCAAAAGATGTTTATGCCAAAGGCAATGTGTATTGCGCTACCAAGCACGCCGTAGACGCACTCAGTAAAAGTATGAGAATTGATTTATTGCCATATGGCATTAAAGTCACATCGGTCAATCCCGGCGCCTGCGAAACCGAATTTTCATTGGTACGATTCAAAGGAGATGAAGAGCGTGCCAAAGCTGTATATGAAGGATTTACACCTCTCACGCCAGGTGATGTGGCAGATACAATCTATTACGCATGTAATTTACCAAAGCATGTCTGTATCAATGATCTGACCTTGACTTGCCTCACTCAGGCCAATGCGCATTATACAATTAAAAAAACAGTTTAATTTTCTCATAACTCCCACTCATCATGTATATCGAACAACTATATACTTCTTGTTTGTCTGAAGCCGCTTATTTTATCGAATCAGACGGAGAAGTAGCCATTATTGACCCCTTGCGTGATACTGATAAGTATATCACTATGGCTGAAGAACGAAATGCCAAAATAAAATACATTTTTGAAACACATTTTCATGCCGATTTTGTCAGTGGGCACATCGATCTGGCAAGAAAAACAGGAGCCACGATTATTTACGGTCCAAATGCTAAAACCGATTTCGAAAAATATACGGCCAAGGAGAATGAAGATTTTCAATTAGGGAAACTGACCATCAAAGCACTTCACACTCCTGGCCATACACTGGAGTCGACATGCTACTTATTGATGGATGAAGATAGAAAACCTTCAGCACTTTTTACCGGGGATACCTTGTTCGTTGGTGATGTGGGCCGACCCGATTTGTTTAGTGGCAACCTCACTAAAGAAGAATTGGCAGCGTATATGTATGATTCTCTCAACAAACTGAAGGAATTACCCGATTATGTGAAAGTCTATCCCGCACACGGACCTGGTTCAAGTTGCGGAAAGAATTTAGGGCCGAATACCCATAGTACTATCGGAGAAGAGAAAAGCAACAATTATGCTATGCAGGAGCAATCGAAAGAAGACTTTATAAAAGCTGTCACCCAAGGTTTGAATACACCTCCTGTCTATTTCGCTATTAATGCGAGCATTAATCAAAAAGGGTATTCCAGTTTAGATGAATTAAAAACAGAAGGTTTGAAACCATTATCCATTACAGAATTTAAAAAAGAAATTAACGACGGCGCCATCATTCTTGATACACGTTCAGCAAAAATATTTACAGAAGGATTTATTCCGGGGTCCATCAGCATTGGACTTGAAGGCCGCTTTGCCGAATGGGCCGGGGCGCTGTTGCCTTTCCATGCCAACATCGTGTTAGTAAGCGACGAAGGAAAAGAAGAGGAAACACTGGTGCGATTGGCCCGTGTAGGATTTGATAAAATTCATGGCTACCTTAAAGGCGGTTATGAAGCATGGAAAAATGCAGGGGAAGAAATCGATTTGATCATTGATATCGAAGCCGATGAATTGAAAATGGACCTGAATTATGATCCCAAGATGGTGGTCGTAGATGTACGCAAAGAGCTTGAGTTTGAAGCCGGCCATGTAAAAACTGCTTTGAATATCCCTCTGCACACGCTGACCGACATTTCAATCATCAGCAATTTTGAAGAATCCGATAATTTATATGTTCATTGCGCAGGTGGTTATCGTTCTGTCATCGCAGCATCCTTGTTAAAGCGTCAAGGGTATCATAACCTGAGGAATGTTTTGGGCGGTTATGATCAGATCAAATTGGTCCCCGATATGCCATTGGTGGCTTCCAAGGAAGTCCTGAACTAAGCAATCAAACATGTCTCCAACACACAGTTCGAGAAGCATCTGCGTTAAAGTAAACTTAACAGAATAGTAATTGTTTATTTGTTTTTACATTTGCTACACTTCCCCTACTATATGAAAGTATACCTTATTGTCATAGCCGTGTTGCTGTTTCCTTTCTCTTCCTTTTCACAAAAAGAAAAAAGGGAAAAAAAAGACCCTTGGACTTCGACAGAATTATGGACACCGGTACCCATCAATCGTCAGTTATGGCACGATAAAATAGACAAGATTCAACAAGCAGCCGATGAATTTGACCATAAGAAGGATGGCAACATCACCATCAAGAACGATACCGCATCCAGCGACAAACTGACTGACGCCTTGATTCGACATGTGGATCAGTTGCAGAACATCATTGAAAATCTACCTCTGGATCATTTCAAAAAGATAGGTTACCTCACTGAATTACAAACCGCTATCAAAGAATTCACTTTTGATCAGGCTAATGGGAAAGTCGATGCGGAACTATATAAAAACACTGTGGATAATTTTGAAACTCTGATCAGGAAACGTGAAATCGGTGGTGACATTCTGGATGATATCAATTCAAATTTCAGCCGTTCATTTTATAACCTGATGCCCATGTTCAAGGAAAACAGCACTGCCATCTCAGTTATCTACACGAACATGGTAAGATTATACCCCGATGAGATGTTTAAAAAACTGCGAGAGTATAAAGACCTTCCCGCAGCAGAGGATATGATGGCACATATCGCCCCCCAGCAACCTAATCTAATCCTTACGTATGCAAACAGCACATCATTAGAACGTGCTATCGTGAGGCGATGTAAGGACCCTTTGGTCAAACAGATTGTCGAAATAGCTGACAGGTCAAAAACTCCCTTAAAAGCGATTGTGTATCTCGAAGATTTGAGAAATGGTTCAATGTCCATCAACGATGTGAATGCAGTGACGGAAGTTCCTGAGCTTTATTTTAAAAGTCTGATGAAGCAACGGATGAAACCCAATCTTCTTACAAAAAAAATCCTTGACCGCGAATCGAAAATGCAGGCTTTGGAATATGTACGTGTCATGAATGAACTGCATGAATCAACAGACCCTGTGCGTTTCAAATGCCTTGAAAATCTCACCCCGAAAGAAATGTACTTCCTCATGGTACTTTGTAGCGATGAAATTTATACTAGTACGTTTGTAGGAACCTTTAACAGAATGCTTGTCAAAATGGCCCCTATGAAAGGTGATGCTTTTTTACAAGATCTGAATATGGATAAATTCAGAACCTTCATACGCATGTGTGCCGGTTATAACAAGCTCGATGAATTTATCGCCACCATCGACGAAGAAAACCGAAATATGCTGATGGCCAAATTTGTCAAGAATATTGACAAGAACACAGAAACTGATTTGGAAGATGCGGTCGATGTAGCTGACTCGTTCGGCAGTATCAACGACCCCAATGTGCTTGATTACCTCTTAGGTGAAGTCGAAGCGAATTATGAAAGGGTTTATAAAGAAAACAACAAACGCGGATTGATAATTTATTTCCTTCTGCATACGCTGTGTAATTCAGCTATCAATCCTGATGCTTCTAATGACGATTTGCAGAAACAGCTGAGAGTACCACCGATTACTTTTATCCCATTCCGTAATTTGACCAACGATAGTGGCGCAGTGGTAGAACAGGTTTTCTTTTATGGTGACGAGGATGGTATGAATTCGTTCGCAAGTTTCCAGGCCATTTTCAAAGCCGACGAATGGAAATCTGTCAAAAACGACAAGTGGCTCACACTGACTTCAATCAAAGGCAAACCGATGACCGTCTATGCCAATTTGCCATTGGCGGAACCACTGGACGAAGATGCTCAACGCTCTCTTTGCGATTATCTGGACAAAAATAAAATCAGCCCTTCTATCATAGTGCACAGAGGGCATAGTTATCATTTATCCACCACAATGTCGCATCTAAGTGCCACGAACAAAATCATTATTCTTGGTTCGTGTGGAGGTTATCATAATCTATCGACCATACTAGAACATTCGGAGGACGCTCATATCATATCAAGTAAACAAACCGGATCTATGCGTATAAACGATCCGATACTAAGCGACTTACATAAATTAATCCTAGCCGGGCAAGATGTCAACTGGATTGAATATTGGAACGGATTAAGTGCACAAATGAAAACCCCACAACTGCAAGACCTTTTCAACGACTATGTTCCTCCGCACAAAAATATGGGCGCGTTATTTTTGAAAGCCTTCAAGATTCAGATGCAGGAAAACGGATTAGCTACATTCTAAAAAAATAGGCTTGTCGATTTGACAAGCCTATTTTAATTAATATCAAGTCATATCAAATCAAGAGAACTGACAAATGACACCGCCCATCAGGGCCAATGTTACTACCCAATAACCCACATGGATGGCAATGTATTTGAATCCTTTACGCTCAAATAAGGCATTGGTTCCAATCAGTGGCAATGCAATAAACAATGCAGAGATGGTACCATGTAAAGCGCCATGCTTGAACGTCCTGAATCGCGTACCATACGTTTCATAAAAATTCTTCATGTAAGCGGCAGATTCTGTCGACTCATCACCTTGAAATACTGAACCGAATGCAAACTGGTGAATGACAATAGGCATCAATGATGCTGCCAACATTAAAGCGAATAAATAGCAAAGTCCTAAAATCAGGGCCATATTACCACCCTGCAAAGATTCGGGTGTTGCTCCGATTGATTTCATCCAGGCATTACCGAAGACCTTTGGATTATACCAGACAAAACCGACTAATAAGGGAACCAATGCCGCTATGAACAGCACATAAGAATGAATATGCATATGATTGAAGTTTGATGAATTCGCAAGATAGAAAACCAGATGTGAAAAATCAAACCCAACAAGCAACTATTTTGCCCATTAACAAGAACCTTTAAAGTTTCTACTAACTAAATGCCTCTCTTATCTTATCAAAGAAACTCTTGTCCGATCGGGTAATATCAGGTTTAAAATTAGGAGACGACTTCATTTTTTCCAGCATCGTCTTTTCCTCACTGCTTAGATGTTGCGGCGTCCATACATTGATATTGATCAGTTGGTCACCTTTATCGTAGCTGTTTACGCTTGGGAATCCTTTACCTTTTAATCTAAGTATTTTGCCTGCCTGTGTTCCGGCAGGAATTTTAATTTTTGCTTTTCCAGTAATAGTCGGCACCTCGAACTCCAATCCCATCACGGCATCAGGAAACGAAAGATGTAATTCATAAAGTACATTCAAACCTTCACGTATAAGCTCTGGATGTTTTTCTTCTTCAATGACTACCAATAGATCCCCCGGGTACCCATTGCGTTCACCTACATTTCCTTTACCGCTTACACTCAATTGCATACCTTCCTGCACGCCTGCCGGTATATCAATACTGATCGTTTCTTCACCATACACCCGTCCCTCGCCTTTACAGGAAGTACATTTGTTGGCAATCATGGTTCCGTCACCGTTACAAGTCGGACAAGTGGCTACTGTTTGCATCTGCCCTAGGAATGTACTGGTCACTTTACGAACCTGTCCGCTTCCTCCGCAGGTTCCGCAGGTTTGAATGGATGATTTGTCTTTGGCTCCATTTCCGCTGCAGGTATCACACTTGACATATTTTTTTACCTTGATGGTTTTATGCGCACCTTTTAAGAGCTCCTCATAATTAAGTTTCACTTTCACACGCAGGTTAGACCCTCTGGCTCCAGTGCCTCTTGACCGACCACCACCACGTTGACCACCACCCCCGCCAAAGAAACTTTCTCCGAACACATCACCGAAATTTGAGAAGATATCTTCCATACGCATACCGCCGCCGCCAAATCCGCCACCACTTGATGCGCCACCCACGCCTGCGTGACCGAACTGGTCGTAACGCGCCTTTTTATCTGCATCACTTAACACTTCGTATGCCTCGGCTGCCTCTTTGAACTTATCTTCAGCTGATTTATCGCCAGGATTCCTATCGGGATGAAACTGCATGGCCACCTTACGGTAAGCTTTCTTGATTTCATCGGCCGATGCGCCTTTACTCACTCCTAATATTTCGTAAAAATCTCTTTTCATTTTTTATCGATAGCTGTTTTTAAGACGGCCTTTACTTTTTATTGAAAAAACGTTTCATAGTTCTCATTCAGGCATTCGGCGCCTTTCCTACTACGACCTTTGCATGACGGATTAGTTTATCATTGAGAACATAACCCTTATGCAGTTCATCGATCACCTTACCTTCCATAGCGGCCGTAGGAGCCGGAATTTCTGTCACAGCCTCGTGCTTTTCGACATCAAATTCATGACCGATACTATCAAATGCCTTCAGCCCTTTTTGTTGCAAAGCATTTTTTAATTTATTGAAGACAAGGTTCATACCTTCTTTTACTGCCTGAATATCCGTGGCTGTTTCCATTTGCTTCTCAGCACGAATGGAATCATCAAGTACATCTAACATACTCATCATCACATCTTTACCACCGGTTTGAATCACTTCCATCTTCTCTTTAAAAGAACGCTTCTTGAAGTTATCAAACTCCGCAAAAAGACGCATATACTTGTCTTTCCATTCCGCAGCCTCGCTTTGTGCCTTCCCTAATTCATCTTCATTTGTCATTTCTTCACTCAAATGCAAGGTTCCTGCCACATTATCATCTGAATTCAGATTTGGCACTAATTCTTCTTCATTTATTGTTTCTTTTATAGTCTCAGCCATTGTTATTTCTAATTTTTAGTTTGCAAATGTACTACTTGCAACTTTTTTGCCAAGAATAGTTTTCAGGACAAAATGACTGAATACAGCTTATTGCCTATGCGTAGATGACGTTTACAGTAATCTTCGTGAATTAATAATAATTTAGAATATCCTCTTTGCCTCAATGACTTGCTTATTGTATTCAAAACGCAATTATAACATTTCTTTAATTGAGCTATCAGTCCTAGGTATTATATTTGCCCCCCTCAATGAAACAATCAATTATTCTCTTTATTACCCTTGTCAGTCTTTTTTGCTCTTGTAAGAGCAATTTTGAAAAAGTACAGAAAAGCAAAGACTTCCCTTACAAGCTCACCAAGGCTGATGAATATTACGACAAGAAACAATGGACAAAGGCAAATCAACTATATGAAGAGCTTCTGACGGTGTATAAGGGAACCAAGAATTTCGAAAGTATTTATTACAAATACGCCTTCACATTTTACAATAACAAGGAATATCTTGCCGCATCTTATCATTTTAAGAACTTTGCCGACTTGTTTCCCAACTCACCGAAATCTGAGGAATGTCAATTCCTGAACAGTCTTTGTCTCTATAAAATTTCACCCGAATACACACTTGACCAATCAAACACCATTAAATCAATCGGCGAACTTCAATCCTTTGTCAATAATCATCCTGAATCGGAACATGTAAAAGAAGCCAATAACCTGATTGATGAATCTAGAACCAAGTTGGAAATTAAAGACACCTATGGAGCCGACCTTTATTACAAGATAGGCGAGTACAAAGCGGCATCAGTGGCTTTCGAACAGATTATCCGAAAATACCCGGATTCCAAGAATGTTGATTATTATCACTTCATGATGATAAAGGCCAAATATACTTATGCTAAGAACAGCGTTCCCGAAAAACAGGAAGCCAGGTTCAATCAGATTCTAACCGAATACAACGAGTTTGTGAGAAAATATCCAAAAAGCACCTTTCGAAGTGAAGTAGAAAGGATAAATACACTATCTTTGGCGTCCTTAAAAAAAATAGCTGACAAATGACACAAACAAAAAAATTGTTGATTAACACCACAAATCCTTCTATTGAGGCCCGCGATTTAAAGTTGATTGAGGCTAAAACAGGCAATCTTTATGAGTCAATAGCTATTACTGCCAAACGCGCTAATCAGATCAACACCAAGATCAAGGACGAATTACATCGCAAATTAGAAGAATTCGGCAGTCTGAACGACAATCTTGAGGAAATCAGTGAAAACAAAGAACAAATTGAAATCTCTCGTTTCTATGAGCGTATGGCTAATCCCGCGATTCAGGCCACGCATGAATTGCTGAACGATAAGATTTTCTTCAGAAAAAGAGATGAATAAAAACTTCAGGTCCTTATCTTAGATATTTATCTTCCCTCCCTCCCTCCATATCGCATAAACTATTTACCTTTAATCCTATCACTAATGGAGGTTCTTAGTCTGTCGTTTACAAAACGAAATGGAATCAGATTATCTGATTTGCCAACTTATTTGCTTCAACTTGAGGCAAGTGAACATGTCGTCAACCATCTCGGGTCGGTGCACGGATCAGCATTGTTTGCACTAGCTGAAATAACAAGTGGTTATTATTTGTACACCAATTTCACTGACATTGCTGACCAGACAATCCCTATTCTGCGTTCTTCATCAGTAAAATACCGCAAGATGGGTGATGGCACTATTCATTCTACTGCTGTATTTGAAGGAACAAATGTTGCTGAAATTTCATCAACCTTGCTTTACAAACATAAAGTACTACTCACTATTGCTGTTAAATTATACAATGCTCAACATGAAGTAGTCATGACTGGAGATTTTGAATGGTTCGTGACCTCGACGAAGCGTCCAGAATCAAATTCATGATATTTTTTTAATTGAAAATATCGCATCTTTGTGAACAATGAAAGGAAAAAAGATACTCATTGCTGCGTCAGGCAGTATTGCGGCATATAAAATCCCTATTTTGGCACGCTTCTGCATTAAAGCAGGTGCAGAAGTAAAAGTAGTCCTGACTCCTTCGGCTGCCACATTCGTATCGCCACTCGTATTAAGTACGCTCACAAAAAATGAGGTCCTGGTAGAAATGGCCTCAGGAAATTCATGGGCCAACCATGTTGCTCTCGGTCGTTGGGCTGATGTCATGTTGATAGCACCTGCTTCCTGCAACACAATTGCAAAAATGGCTCACGGGCTCTGCGACAATTTGTTGCTTTCGGTATATCTATCGTCTGTCTGCCCTGTTTTGATTGCCCCTGCCATGGATGAAGACATGTGGCATCATCCTGCAACACAAAAAAATATGAAAACGATTACTTCTTTCGGGCATACTATAATACCTGCTGAACACGGTGAACTTGCCAGTGGATTGATTGGCATGGGTCGCATGGCTGAACCGGAATCATTATTTAATCATCTTATGACCTTTTTTCAAGAAAGTCAGCAACTGAGCGGATATTCGGCCTTGGTAACGGCCGGACCAACGTTTGAGAACCTTGATCCCGTTCGTTTTATCGGCAATTACAGCACGGGAAAAATGGGCATCGCCATAGCCGAAGCGCTGGCAGGAAAAGGATGCAACGTACAACTCGTCCTTGGGCCGACTCATCTGCGGGCAAGCCATTCAAATATTACCACGACCAATGTCGTGAGTGCACATCAGATGTACAAAATATGTAGCGACCTGTTTCCTTCCATGAACATTGCCGTCATGAGTGCAGCTATAGCCGATTATACGCCAAATGAGGTGTCTGCCGTCAAAATCAAGAAGAGAGAGAATGATTTTACAATATCACTAAAAAAGACTGACGACATTTTAAAGCACCTTGGTTCTATCAAGAAGAATGGGCAACTACTGATTGGTTTTGCACTTGAAAGCAATAATGAAAAGGAATATGCGTTAGGTAAACTGAAGGAAAAAAATGCGGATGCCATTGTACTGAATTCATTGAATGACCAAGGTGCCGGATTTTCTCATGACACCAATAAAATAAGTATTTTTGAAAAAAATGGGAAGGAAACCAAGTACGAACTAAAGACAAAAAATGAAGTTGCCCGTGATATTGCCGAAAAAATAATAGAACTCTTAGGATGAAACAGATACTTCTCACACTTGCCGTTATAATCACTAGTTTGTCTTCCTATGCCCAGGAGATAAACTGCAAAGCCATTGTCATAGCCGATCAGATCCAGGGAGTCGACCCTAAAGTGTTTAAAACACTGGAAAAATCATTAGGCGATTTCGTAAACAGCAGAAAATGGACCAATGATAATTTCGAAACTAAAGAAAAAATAGAATGTGTCTTCACCCTGATTCTAAGTAAACCGATTGATGGGGTCGAAGGAGGTTATACTGGTAAGTTGAATATTCAGGCGACAAGACCGGTTTTCAATTCCACTTACTCTTCCACCATGGTCAATTATATCGACAATGATGTGGCGATCAAATTCGACCAATATCAAAGCCTAGATTTTAATGACAACCGAATCACAGGTGCTGATGCACTCTCGTCCAATCTGACAGCGTTGATAGCCTACTACACCTACTTCATATTGGCCCTCGATTATGACAGCTTTTCGCTGAAAGGGGGTACTGAATTCTATAATAAGGCCCAAAATATCGTGAACAATGCCCCTGAGTCGAAAGTTATCATGGGCTGGAAGGCTACAGAAAACCAACGCAACCGGTATTGGCTGGTCGATCAGGTAACCAACAGCCGGTTTGCTGAGATGAGAACCTTGTTTTATAAATATCACCGACTTGGACTCGATCAGTTCTCAACCGATGCCGAACTTGCACGCAACACGATGAACGACATCTTTCCAATGCTTGAAAGGGTGAATACCGAGAACCCATCAAGTGTACTGATGCGTTTCTTTTTCTATGCCAAGGCGGATGAAATTCAAAATTTCCTTGCTAAGACAAGTATGGTTGACAAACAAAAAATCATTCCTATTCTGGCTGCC
Source organism: uncultured Bacteroidota bacterium (assembly GCA_903875055.1). Classification (GTDB taxonomy): domain Bacteria; phylum Bacteroidota; class Bacteroidia; order Chitinophagales; family Chitinophagaceae; genus OLB11. The sequence goes on along the minus strand of CAIQUX010000059.1, from coordinate 7,536 downwards.
ATCGACGTATCGAATGCCGCTAAATATCAGGCCTTACTCAAATGATTTTTAACTTGCACAACATACAGACATTGCCTCCTGCCAGAAATTTCATCCTGATTTCATTCGCAGTGTTCTTGCTCATCTCATGTGAGAGGACGTCCGACCCTTTGCCACTTGAAACGATGAGCAAGATTCTCACAGAAATGTATATTGCCGAGTCATACGCCCAATATGTACCTAAAGATTCAACCAAGTCTGAAATAAAGAATCAGGATTCTCTGAAAAAATTTATTTCCTCCATCCTGCTGGAAAACAAAACCAATGAAATTGAATTCAAACAAAGCGTTGATTGGTATAAATCTCGACCTGAACTTTTCGATTCCATCTACCAACAAGTATTGACTGATCTTTCTATCTGGCAGACATTAGCCGACAGAAAATAAATCTTCGATTTCCAAACTAATTTTAGGGCATTCCTTTTAGAATGATTATTTTTGTGCGCAATTTATAACTTTTTGAATTCCACTATCATGGGCAAATTAAAAGAACATTTCTACGAAACCGCTGTAAAAGCTTCTGACGAAATCAAACAACTGATCAAAGAACACGGCGATACCGTTGTCGATACTGTTACCCTGTCTCAGGTTTATCAGGGCATGAGAGGAATTATTGGTCTTGTGACTGAAACTTCGTTGCTCGATGCCAACGAAGGTATTCGTTTCAGAGGCTTTTCGATTCCAGAACTTATTGAAAAATTACCACACGCTCAGGGAGGTTCGCAACCTTTGCCTGAAGGATTATTTCATCTGATGTTAATCGGAGAAATTCCTACCCATCAAGATGTAGATCATCTTTCGGCAGTATTTGGCCGACGTTCGCATGTGCCGAATTATGTTTTTGATGCCATTGAAGCCTTGCCTATACATGCACACCCGATGACACAATTTGGCGTGGGTATCATGGCCATGCAAACCGAATCGATATTTGCCAAAGCATATAATGAGGGTGTCAATAAAAAAGATTATTGGAATTATATCTTCGAAGATACCATGAATCTCATAGCTCGTCTTCCTCGTATCGCCGCCTATATCTATAGACGTAAATATAAAAACGGAGAACATATTCAACCAAACGGTATGCTTGACTGGGCTGCCAACTTCGCACACATGCTTGGATTTGAAGATGAAGGTTTCCGCGAATTGATGCGTCTGTATCTCACCATACATGCTGACCATGAAGGAGGCAATGTTAGCGCTCATGCTACTCATCTGGTCGGTTCTGCGCTGAGTGATCCATATCTTTCATTTGCAGCCGGTATGAATGGCCTGGCCGGTCCTTTGCATGGTCTGGCTAATCAGGAAGTAATACGATGGATTGAAGAAATGCAGCGTGAATTATATACTCAGGTACCAACCAAAGACCAGATAGCAACTTATGTAAAGAAAACACTGGCCGATGGTAAAGTGGTTCCTGGTTATGGACATGCTGTACTTCGTAAGACTGATCCTCGATTTACTGCTCAAATGGAATTTGGCAAGAAGTATTGTGCCGATGACGCTTTGGTACAAACCGTTTGGAACGTGTATGAAGTGGTACCGCCGATCTTAGAAAGCCTTGGTAAAATTAAAAACCCTTGGCCTAATGTTGATGCGCACTCTGGTGCTTTGCTGAAACATTATGGTCTGGTGGAAGAAGATTTCTATACCGTGATGTTCGGTGTTTCAAGAGCCTTGGGTGTACTGGCCAGCCTTTGCTGGGACAGGGTCTATGGCTTCCCTATCGAGAGACCAAAATCTGTTTCAACCCGACAGGTCAAACAATGGCTGAATAAAGAAATCCCGAATCTGGAATAATCCAGTTCTTAATAAAAAATAAAGGCTGCTTTAATAAGGCAGCCTTTGTTTTTTAAGATTTCCATCAAGGCGGTGCACTGAAGACTGCGTAATCTAATGATAATTCGGCTAATCAAAATGGTGTAAGACCCATAGTCAACTTCCTACATGATGCCTTGTTACATCTCTCATTCCGGACAAGGCAAACGGCTGCAGGAGACAATGGATTATCAAACCGAATTTCCTACATTTGCACCCATTTTATTTCTACCTATTATGTCAGAAAACAACTATATACTGCCTAAACAACTTAACATGCCTTCGATCGAATCGGAGATGCTAGCCAGATGGAAGGCACAAGGCACGTTTGAAAAAAGCGTAAGTAACCGCAACGGCAAAACACCTTTCGTGTTTTATGAGGGTCCGCCTAGCGCCAACGGTATGCCAGGTATCCATCATGTCATTTCACGAACATTGAAAGATATGGTTTGTCGTTACAAAACCATGAAAGGGTTTCAGGTAAACCGAAAAGCAGGTTGGGATACACATGGATTACCTATCGAATTGGGCGTTGAAAAAGAGCTGGGTATTACCAAAGAAGATATTGGTACAAAAATCTCAGTTGAAGATTACAACCTGAAATGTAGGGAAGCCGTAGGACGATTTAAAGACAAATGGGATGAGATTACCCATAAGATGGGATATTGGGTTGACCTGAATGACCCTTATGTGACATACGAAAATAACTATATCGAATCGTTGTGGTGGTGCCTGAAGACATTGCATTCAAAAGGATATTTATATAAAAGCGTTTCGATACAACCTTATTCACCAGCCGCAGGGACAGGCCTCAGTTCGCATGAGCTGAATCAACCTGGCTGCTATAAAGATGTGAAGGACACGAGTGCAACAGTACTGTTTCGAATGATGCCGAATGATAAAGTTCAATTCCCTGCTTCTTATAGCGCCGATCTGACGGCTGATATTTATTTTATGGCCTGGACTACGACCCCTTGGACACTTCCGTCTAATTTAGGACTGACAGTTGGACCAACTATCAATTATGTGCTTGTCAAAACGTTTAATCCATATACACATCAATTGCAGTATGTGATTTTGGCCGAAGCCCTGCTTTCAAAATATTTCAAGACCGAAGCAGAAGACGCTGACTTCACCACTTATACGAATGATTCAAAACTGATTCCATACACCGTTCTTTCGATGTATAAAGGTGCTGAGTTAGAAGGTTTACATTATGAACAATTACTTCCATTCGACTCCAACAAAGCCGAACTTTCGGGCGGAGATCCTTTCAGGGTCGTGCTTGGCGATTTTGTAACCACCGAAGACGGTACAGGTATCGTGCACACGGCACCTGCCTTTGGTGCGGATGATTATCGTGTCGGACAAAAGAACAATCTGGGTATCGTAACCCTCGTTGACAAGGAAGGAAAATTCATCGACGGCACCGGAGAATATAGTGGCCGTTATGTAAAAAACTACAAGGATGAAAAAGAATATGTTGATGTCAATGTGGACATTTCCATTGAATTGAAAAAAAGAGGTCAGGCTTTCAAAGTGGAGAAACATGAACACTCCTATCCGCATTGCTGGCGTACCGATAAACCTATCATCTATTATCCGCTCGATGCATGGTTCATACGGACCACAGCTGTCAAAGACCGCATGGTAGAACTCAATAAGACAATCAACTGGAAGCCTAAAGCCACAGGGGAGGGACGTTTCGGTAATTGGCTCGAAAACATGGTCGACTGGAACCTGAGTCGTAGCCGTTTCTGGGGTACACCGCTTCCTGTTTGGCGCACCGAAGATGGATTGGAAGAAGTCTGTTGCGGCAGTATCGACGAAATTAAATCTCTGCTGCATGAAGACAGTCCAGAAAAAGACCTGCAAGACGTGCACAAACCTTATATCGATAATGTCATATTAAAATCTCCTTCCGGCAAGAAAATGTTCCGCGAACCTGACCTGATTGATGTATGGTTCGACAGTGGTGCTATGCCGTATGCGCAATGGCATTTCCCGTTTGCAGCCGACAGCATGGTTAATGGCAAGGTCAAAGCATTCCCGGCCGATTATATTGCTGAAGGAGTCGATCAGACCCGAGGATGGTTCTATACCCTGCACGCCCTGGCAGTTCTTCTGTTTGACTCAGTAGCCTATAAGACGGTTGTTGCCAATGGCTTCGTTCTTGATAAGAACGGAAACAAGATGAGTAAACGTCTGGGCAATGTGGTTGACCCTTTTGATACCATCAATACGTATGGTGCCGATGCCACACGTTGGTATCTGGTGACCAATGCCTCGCCATGGGACAGTCTTAAATTCGATATCGAAGGTATCAAGGAAACACAACGCAAAGTGTTCAACACGCTTTATAATACATATAGCTTCTTTGCACTCTACGCCAATGTTGACGGATTCAGCTTCAAAGAGGCGTTTATCCCTATCAAACAACGCCCCGAACTGGACCGATGGATAATCTCGTCCCTCAATACGCTGGTTAAGAATGTGGAGGAAAATATGGATGATTATGAACCTACCAAGGCAGGACGACTGATAGATCAGTTTGTGGATGAACATCTTAGCAACTGGTATGTCCGTCTTTGCCGTCGCAGATTCTGGAAAGGTGAGTATGAAGCCGATAAGATTGCCGCCTATCAGACTTTATACGAGTGTCTTGAAGTGCTTTGCAAACTCATTGCACCTGTATCGCCGTTTTTCAGCGATTGGTTGTTTACCAGTCTGAATAAGGTCACAGGCCGTGAAATGACTGAATCGGTCCATCTCACAGATTTTCGTCATGTAATCATGGATGACATCGATGATGAACTCGAAGAACGAATGCAATTAGCACAGGATGCTTGCTCTCTATTGCTGTCGCTTCGTAAGAAAGCCTCGATCAAAGTAAGGCAACCTCTGCAAAAAGCCATCATTCCATTGGTAGACATCTCGCTAAAGAAGAAAATTGAAGCCGTGAAGGATATCATTCAAAACGAGGTCAATATCAAAGAGATTGAATTCATTACAGGCGACAACGATATCATAAAAAAGAAGATCAAAGCCAACTTCAAGACCCTGGGTGCCAAAATGGGCGCTATGATGAAAGCCGTTGCAGCCGATATTGCTACATTCACATCATTTGATATCAACCTGTTAGAGCAACAAGCTGAGATTACACGTGTCATTAATGAGCAATCTGTCGTCATTTCCTTGACCGATGTCGAAATCACTTCTGATGACATTCCTGGATTATTGGTAGCCAGTAAAGGTTCATTGACAGTAGCACTTGATATCACTCTGACCCCCGAACTGGAACAAGAAGGAACTGCCCGTGAATTCGTGAACAAGATTCAAAAAATAAGAAAAGACAGTGACTTTGAACTCACTGACCGCATCCTTGTGATCGTTGAAGACCTTGAATTATTAAAAAATGCGCTTAATAATTATAATTCCTATATTTGCACGGAAATTTTAGCAGAAAAATTATCGTTTTCCTCTGAAATCAAGGATGGTATTGACATTGAGGTGAACGAACATAATCTTAAAGTACATATTACAAAATCAAAATAGGCCATGGCTAGTAAAAAACCAGCACTAAAGAAAGCTTCTGCCAAACCGACCGGCAAACCGGCAGATAAAAAAGTAGTAAAACCCGCAGCTAAACCCGTGGCTAAAAAACCGGCTCCAGCCTCTAAAAAACCAGTAGCTAAACCTGTTGCCAAACCAGTAGCTAAAAAACCAACTCCGGTTGCAAAGAAGGCGGTGGCTAAACCTGTTGCCAAACCAGTGGCTAAACCAGTAGCTAAAAAACCAACTCCGGTTGCGAAGAAGGCGGCGGCTAAACCAATAGTTAAACCAGCGGTTAAAAAACCAGCGCCGGCTGCCAAACAAAGTCCAAAACCAAGTGCGAAACCAGCCGCTAAAGTTGTTGCCAAACCGGCTGCAAAACCAGTTGCGAAAGTTGTTGCAAAACCAGCTGCAAAAGCAGCTGTAAATAAAACCGCTTCAAAACCGGTTACAAAAACCCCTACCCCAAAACCTGTGAGTAAAACCCCTGTAAGTAAACCAACCCCGAAAGTATTAGCCAAGGTGGTTGAGAAAAAAACAGAAAAAACCGCAGTAAAAAAACCAGAAGTAAAGAAAGTGGTTGCCGAAAAACCGGTTGTTCAGAAACCGGCCCCGAAATCAACAAAAAAGACTCCGACCAAAACATTGATTTCAAGCACCAGCCTGTTGCCTAAAAAATCGGATGTGTATAAGACGAATACCTTTGCCAGTAACACCTTAAAGAATGATACCGGTAAAGTAATCGCCCACAGAAAAACATCCGAATTGAAACGAAAATCGAATGACACTGGCAATATCAAGAAGTATGAGCCTGAATTTACGCGATCTATCCTTGACATGGGTCCCGCTAGCGAAGGGCCAAGTTTCAGATATAGTGATGACGATCTTGCAGAATTCCGCGATATCATCATTAAAAAGCTGGAAACTGCAAAAGCTGAACTTCAATACCTCCAAGGTGTGATCATGCGCAAAGACGAAGGCGGTACAGAAGACACAGAAAACAAGTATCAGAATATCGAAGACGGAGGTGCCTCTATGGAACGTGAACAGTTCAACCAACTGGCCAGCCGTCAGATTACTTTTATCGGTCATCTTGAACAAGCCTTGGTACGTATTGAAAACAAGACCTACGGAATTTGCCGTGATACAGGTAAGCTGATCGACAAAGCCCGTTTACGTGCTGTACCTCATGCTACATTGAGCATCGAAGCGAAGAACGCCAAGAAAAACTAGTCTGAAATCGAGAACATATTGACAACGCTGCATTCACATGAATGCAGCGTTTTTCTATTACATGTCTTTTTTTATATGCCTGGGGCCGAAGTATTCAACTATTTCTGCTTATCCTCTCAATGAATTCATTAGTTTTGCGCCGACTGCAAGTTCTGCTATCGCCGTGTGCTTATGGCGCAAGGAGGAAAGTCCGGACAGTACAGAGCAACGTACCACCTAACGGATGGGCATGCGTTTCGCGTGCAGACAGTGCCACAGAAAATAACCGTCACGCGTTTCGCGTGATAAGGGTGAAAACGTGAGGTAAGAGCTCACGGGTAGGTATGGCAACATATGTATCGGGTAAACCTTACGTACTGAAATGCCAAATAGGTGAATGATTGAGGGCGGCTCGCCCGATATTCACGGGTAGGCAGATAAAGATGGATAGCGATGTTCATCGTAGATAAATGATAGCGATTCCGAAGAAATTCGGGAGATACAGAATCCGGCTTATGGACTTGCAGTTTTTTATTTCAAATTTTAGTGGTGTAAAATTTGGAATAAGGTATTGTTCATATATATTTGCACTCCCAAACAAGGAGACACTGTTAACTTGTTTAGTTCTTTAACACATCTTTCAGGGAGCATAGCTCAGCTGGTTCAGAGCATCTGCCTTACAAGCAGAGGGTCCGCGGTTCGAACCCGTGTGCTCCCACTAAGGGTTACCATAATTGGTAACCCTTTTTTATTTTAGGTACTATTTTCCTCGATGCCGATATCCTGCGAGCTGATGCATTTTGTCCTCTCCTAAAAAAACTTGACACATTTTGGGCAAACAAAATGCGAAATGAGTAAATCTGAGTATACCCTCAAAGTAAGTGAATCGTTTGAGAAAACAGACGAGAAATTCGATTAT
>CAIQUX010000058.1 GCA_903875055.1 uncultured Bacteroidota bacterium | reverse complement strand
GCGATAGCAGGTAACATTATTTTTTTCATAATCATTATTTTATGCAGGTTTATAGAAGATTTTTTAGAAACGTAAACTTAAATTTAAAAAGTACTGTATACCTAATGCATAGGCATATTTAGGCCCGAATAATTCAGGATTCTCTTTGTCGAATCGCAGATTTTCAAATCCATACAGATTGATGTTCTTGTTATTCAACAAGTTTGAAAGTCCCATATTCAACAATAGGAATGTCTGATTATTGGCTCTCTTGATATACTTATTCACCTTAAATGATTTTCCGGCCATCAGATCAATCGTACAAAAATCAGGTAATTTTTTCTGATCGATTACATAATGCCACTCAGGCGAATCTTTCACTAAATTATCAACCGCATCTTTTGTACGAGCTGTCGGTGCAAAATCCATATAGTTTCTGGCCAGATAATTAAATGAAATGGTCCCATACCAGTAACGCTTTGAGTTATAACGTAATGCTGCTTGAAAAGTTGTTTGCGGACCAGACGGCACATAATAGTTTTTCATATATACAGTGTCTCGGCCACCACTTACGGTTGAATTGATTGTGCCGATTTCATTGTCACTGTAAATATCTATGAATGGACGGCTGGTATAGAATGCTTGAGTATATGCTCCGGCTAAGTTTACCGTAAATGTTGGGCTGATTTTTACTTCAGCACCCATCTCCACACCTGTGTAACGTTTGTTGATGCCTTGCATAGCCATGCTCACGAATGAATAATCGATTTCACTATAATAATGTTTGATGTCAGACGCATTTTTGATATCAGTGGCAAAGAAGGTCAATCTGCCTTTGACATTGGGTGAACGTAACAGATAACCTATTTCAGCACTTGAAAAATTCTCATTGACTGGATTGGATATCATTTCATTCCTTGTACGTGGAGAAATGATCACATTGTCTACAAAAGGAGCTCTTGAGCCTGCGGCGGCATTAGCATACAAATAATTTCGTCCATTGATCTTATAGGTCACTCCACCCTTTACTTTAGGGTTGAAAAACGTGTTGGTAGCCGATTTTCCATAAGAATCAGTGGTATACAAACCTGACTGATAGTTTCCTACTCTGTAGAAATTGGAGTATCCTAATTCACCGGAAAGGAAAAGGTCGATCTTGTTATAGACAAAAACACCTTGGGCAAACCAACTGGCTTTGGAGAAATGGATATTATAATCATACCCGTACGTATCACCTTCTTTCTTTTGAATATTGTTGTCCAGTAAGTTTAACTTGTCTGCATTTTGTATGATACCGCCAAATGTTCTAGCGGCAAAGGTGTTGACATTGTTGAAATAAAGTCCACCCATCAGGTCTTCCACACGCTCAAAATTATGATTATTCTGTTGTTGATAGCTGATGCCCGAATGTAAGGTGACATGGTCATTCAATTCACTTTTTAGGTTCACAGCCACATTCAGTCTCTTGGAACGTTCAACAGCTGAATTAACGATATAAACGGAATTGTTATAACCGGCGTTCACATTATTTCGGTTAGCTGCATATAAGCTATCCCAATGTATTTGTAATAAATTCGGGTCGGCCTTGATGGCATCATACACTGCCTGTTGTTGAGAGGCTGAGTCCTGATAGCTAGGTAAATATCTGTAATAATCCGGACGAGGATCATTTGAATTTTGCCAGTCGATACCTGTTTGAGACGTTTCGCCTACCTGATATGAAATAGCAGAAGTCAATGAAGTGCGAGCGTTTAATTCGGCTTCATGGCTCAAGACAAACAAAGGTGAATGTGTGGTCAATATTCTTGAATTTCTGATCTTCCCGTTCTGATAACCCCAATACGGGTTATAATAGTGTGAACCTGCAAGGTCAAAGGTTTCTGCAGTCGCTGGTCCGCTTTTTCCACGTTTGATTGGCGCGCCGACTACCATAAAGCTAATTCCTTGTTTCCTGAAATGTTTTTCGATAGCACCGTAATACCCCCAGGCATCATAGAAAGTTCCTTTGATTTGACCTTCCTGCGCCCAACGGTGCGAGAAAGAGAATGAATAGGCCCAGCCATTTTTCTGTAATCCTGATGAATGTGTCAGCATGATCCTGTTTCGATAGGATCTGTTGGTGGCTGTATAAGTTACTTTGGTGCCTTTACGTTGATTAGAAGCAGAAGCATCTAAGGTTGTATTAAGTCCGAGACCGCCGAAAGAATATTCACCTGGTGCCAGACCTAAAGACATATTTCGGCCCCTGAACACATCATTTAGTCCACTCCATGAATTAAAAAATACACCACCTTCTTCAAGATCGTTTAATGGAGCACCATTTAATGAAAGGGTATTCTGATCGTTTTCATAACCGCGCATCCTGTAAAAGTATTGTCCCCAGCCAAATGTAGCAGCAGATAAATAAGCATCTCTTGAAGCATTCAATACACTTGAAACATTTTGTCCTGTGGATGTAGTGCTGCTTTGGTCTTCTGAACTGGCATCTTCTGCACTCACCGATGAGTTGTCAGGGTTGTAATTAGGATCTGTTGATACCACGCTTTTCAGAGAAACAACATCCACTTCGTTCGTGATGTTGTTTACGGTTACGTTAATCATTTCCTCGTTCACCCCGTCGGCTGAAATCACCATTTCATAGGTTCCGTAAGGAATGCCTGAGAACTGATATTCCCCCAAAGTATTTGTGGTCGTGATCATCTTTACCGTTTTCAACGTCACGCTTACTTCGTTATAGGGAAGTTTCGTGTCCTCGTGAATAATTTTCCCCTTCAATAAGCCGGTTTGAGCAAACAAGCCTGTGGAAACAATCAATAATAATAGTGTCAATAAATGCTTCATAATCTGGATTGAGGCAACAAATGTAGCTTTTTTTATTACTTCTGTCATTAATTGAATGTTACCATGAATCGGATTGTGGAAAACTACGTTTGAAGGAGAAAAAGAGGATAACAATTCCTTTATATCAGTGTTAAACAAAACATCTACTTTTACCCCTTCAATAAAATTTTTCATGAAGAAATTACTTTTTCTGCTCTTTGCATGTTGTCTCACAAAATCTATGTTCAGTCAGGATCGGACATATACAGCTATCGCTTTCTATAATCTGGAAAACTTTTTCGATACAATCAATAATCCCAATAAGCTCGACGACGATTTTACACCCAATGGTCCGTATGCCAATTCAAGCTCTGTGTTTAATAAAAAGGTTACGAATCTGTCAACTGTGATTTCTCTATTAGGTACTGATAAATCCAGTGAGGGTATTGCTTTTATGGGCTGTGCCGAGGTTGAAAACGAGACTGTGTTGAAAGCCTTGGTTAGTAGTCCTAAGCTTCGCGACAGGCATTATAAATTCGTTATTTTCGATGGGCCGGATGAACGAGGAATCAACTGCGGGTTTATTTACAATCCAAAATTATTCAAGGTGCTTGAGGCAAAATCTCTTACAGTGAATCTGGGTGTCGGAGAACGTCCCACTAGAGATGTGTTATATGTCATTGGTAAACTGAATGGAGAAGTCGTACACATTTTTGTTAATCACTGGCCTTCACGAAGCGGCGGCGAAAGCGCTTCTCGACCTAAAAGAAATCTGGCGGCCGGTGTGAGTAAAAAAGTAATTGATTCGCTGATGAAGGTAGATCCGATGACCAAAGTCGTGGTGATGGGTGATCTGAATGATGACCCGACCAATGAAAGTGTTGCAAAGATCTTAGGAGCCAAAGGCAAAGTGGAAGATGTGAAGAAGGGAGAGTTATTTAATCCATGGGTCAGTTTTTATAAAAAAGGTTTAGGTACGTTGGCTTATCAGGATTCATGGAGTCTGTTCGATCAGATCATGATTTCATACGGCTTTGTAAATTCTACTGGTTCAGGCGCACATTATAAGGAAGCTGAAGTATTCAACCGGAATTTTATGGTTGAAAAGGATGGCCAATATAAAGGGTATCCTAAACGCTCTTACTCCAATGCCACCTGGAATGATGGCTACAGTGACCACTTTCCTACCGTCATTTTTTTGACGAACTAGGGTTGATGTCAGCTTAGGTAGGGCCGTTATAGGCTATAAATGGATGATAGGCTGTCGTCAGCGCCCATGTAACAAGTTCTCTCTATATTTGCACACCGATGAGTAAAAAAGGAAAAATATTGGTCGCCATGAGCGGTGGTATTGATAGTACCATAGCGGCACTCATGCTGCATGATGAAGGGTATGAAGTAATTGGAATCACAATGAAAACATGGGATTATGCCGACGCAGGCAGCAGTTCAGGTAGGAAAGAAACCGGTTGTTGCAATCTCGATAGTTTCAATGATGCACGTCTTGCTGCTGTTGAGCACGGCTTCCCTCATTATGTACTTGATATTCGAGAAGAATTCGGTGGAGCTGTGATCGATAATTTTGTGGAAGAATATATGGCAGGCCGCACGCCTAACCCTTGTGTGATGTGTAATACGCATATCAAATGGAACGCCTTACTGAAACGTGCCGACGCGCTCGATTGTGAGTTTATCGCCACAGGACATTATGTGAATGTACGAGAAGAGAAAAGCCGCTTTGTGATTTCAAAAGGTGTCGATGAAACAAAAGATCAGAGTTATGTGTTATGGGGACTTTCGCAGGCTTGTTTAAGCAGAAGCGTTTACCCTCTGGGACATTTATTAAAAACGCAGGTTCGCCAAATGGCCAATGACTATGGTTATCCTGAATTGGCTAAAAAGAGTGAGAGTTATGAGATTTGCTTCGTGCCCGATAATGATTATAGGAATTTTTTGAAGAAAAAAGTTGTCGGTCTTGAAGAAGAAGTCAGTGGCGGAAATTTTGTTTTGGCAAACGGTAGTATCGTTGGTAAACATAAGGGCTATCCTTTTTATACCATCGGACAACGGAAAGGATTGGATATCGCACTTGGGAAGCCAATGTATGTAACTCATATCGAACCTGATACTAATACCGTAACCTTAGGTGACGAAGTGGAACTCGATAAGTCAGAAATGACAGTCGCCCGTCTGAACATGATCAAATATGATACTATCAATGACGGTCAGCGTTCATCGACCAAAATTCGTTATAAGACGAAAGGAACATTGTCAACACTATTTAATGAGAACGGTAAAGTGAAGGTTCTTTTTGATGAGCCGGTCAAAGGTATTGCACCCGGGCAATCAGCCGTATTCTACGAGGGTGATGATGTGATTGGTGGAGGTATCATACAATCATATCCGGTTACATAATTCTGAACAGGTTTGTTTTTGTCATCGAATCTTCATAAATTGAATAATAGGCAACAATCTAATGAATTTACAAATTAAAATGTACTTTTAAAGATGCGAATTGGGTTTGGACTTTCCTTACTGATATTGACTTTTTTTGCTTCCTGCAAACATGAAGTGCTTCCACCAGATGCTGCAGGACTTGGAAGCGATTATTTTCCATTGGTGATAGGTCACGTCATCGAATATTCGGTAGATTCATTAAAATACAACACCTTTAGCTCTGATACAGATTTCGTTCATCTGGATTTCAAGGACGAAATTGTGAGCGAGTTTACAGATAATACCGGACGGGATTCCTATGTCATTGAGCGATCGGTTCGATCGGATAGTAATGCTGCCTGGCAAGGGCAATTGACCTATTACGTCACCCAAGGTAACTATGAGATTGAGGTAGTTGAAAATAATCTGCGTTTTATAAAGTTGGTCTTACCGGTGAAGGCGAATACCTCATGGAAGGGCAATGTGTATATACCGGCATCGACCAGCGGTCTCGATGAATTGAAATGGTATTACGATTGGGATTATTCATACTCAAAAATCAATCAGGCATTTAATAATGGTGTAAAAACCTTTCCGAATTCAATGGTGGTTTCCTATGAGCATTTGACAAACGATTCTACTGCACATACGCAATATAGCAACTATACCAATTATAAAGAATCGTATTCACGTACGATTGGCTTAATTTATCGTGAACTTACGCATTGGGAATATCAACCGACAGAAGGTTTTCGGAACGGATTCTCTGTTGTAATGCGTGCAACTAAATATCAATAACCATGAAATCAATCTTATTCTTCGCGTTATTTGCGATGTTCTTTATTTCAGAAACCGTGAGCGCCTTGCCACCGGCCTATGCGTTCAGGGTGAAATTTAAAAATAAGAACGGCACGCTCACGTATGCGGATTCACTTTTATTCCTTACACAAAAATCGCTGGACAGACGATCTAAACAAGGCATTTCACTTGACAGTTCAGATTTGCCCGTGGTACCTTCTTATATCAATCAAGTGATGACAACGGCTGTGGCTGTGAAACTTCATAATGTATCCAAATGGTTCAATCAGATTGTAGTGATTACATTGGATTCGACAAAGGCTACCGACATTGCAGCGCTTCCCATGGTGGCCAGTGTGAGTCTGGTAGCGAATTATCCTAATGGTGTCTATCAGCGACCTGACAACCCCGCTGCTGATAAGTTCGCTGAAGTGATGCCGATTGAAGGCAAGCGCACCAGACCGGGGTCCTCGTATTACGGATTGGCTTATCAACAAATCAATATCATGCACGGTGATTATTTGCATGACATCGGTTTCAAAGGAGAGGGTATGGATATAGCAGTGTTTGATGTCAATTTCAGGTATACGAATACCTGCCCTGCTTTCGATTCAATTAACGCGTCAAGCCGTATAAAAGATGTTTACAATTTTGCAAAGGATACCGCCTATGTGTATTCTACGTTAATCGCTGTTGAACATGGAATGAATGTATTAGGTTGCATGGGAGGTAATATCCCTGGTACCTATGTGGGTACTGCGCCCAATGCTAATTTCTATTTATATATAACGGAAGACTGGCTTACAGAACAACCAATTGAAGAAGATAATTGGCTTTCAGCGGCTGAACGTGCCGATAGTTTGGGTGTGTATGTGGTGAATTCGTCTCTAGGATATAATATTTTTACTGATTTACCTTCAGCTTCATACTCGTATTCCAACATGGATGGACAAGCCAGTCTGATTGCCAAAGCGGCAAATAAAGCGGTTTCAAAAGGTATCTTCATAGTGAATGCAGAAGGAAATGAAGGCGCAAGTTCATGGCATTATATGCTTACCCCGGCTGATGCTGATAGCGTGTATAGTGTCGGGTCTGTAGATGGGTCCGGGCTTTGGGCAGGAAGTGGTTATGGCCCAACCTATGACGGGCGTATCAAGCCGGATGGCTGCGGTATGGGTAAGTCGTCGATGCTGATAGGCGGTAATTGCGCACCTGGCACCTCGAATGGGTCTTCATTCGCCAGCCCCATGGTGTGCGGTTCTATCGCTTGCCTGTGGCAATCCACTCCTTCATTAACGGCTTTTCAGTTGCGACGTATTGTACGAATGTGCAGTGATCATTATACCGCACCGAACAATACGGTTGGTTACGGGATCCCGAATTTTGAATTAGCGCATGCTATTGTTACGGGTACCTCTGATGTGACGAATATCGATTATACATTCAGTCTGTATCCTAACCCTTGTGATGGACGTTTTTCAGTGAGGTCATATGACCCTGCTATTGCAAATGTGGCCTATTCAATTTATGACTTGAAGGGAAAATTGATATACAGAAACGACAAACTGATGAATGCCAATTTTCAGAGTGATGCACTTGAGCATGTAGCTTCAGGTGAATATATATTATTGATTTCAAGTTTTAATAAGACCTATTCGACACGTATTGTCAGAAAGTAATCAACCGTCAAGCATTTCTGGGATATTGTAACGCGCCTTCGTGAAGGTGTAACTGTAATGATCTATTTTGATGGTAAGCGGAAAGATTTTTCCCAGAATCTGCTGAATAAATTTCGTAAAAGAAAATGTCTCAAAGACAGTCAATCGTTGTATTTTTAGAACTGCCATCTATCATATTACAAGGGAAAAATTTAAAAATAGGGAGCCATTTTTAAGAAGAAATGATTACCGGATGCAACCCAAAGCGACTTCATTTTTAAATGATGATAGATTGCTGACGGAATGATGGAAAGTCATAAGCACTATATAAAAGTTTGCCGCCTGTGAGGTGGATTTGTGTGCCTTTGTATTGAGCTTGGCATCGAAGGTAGGGGGCTAGTTAGTGAATTGTTTAGTTGTTTCATCTCTAGCCATAAAGTCAATTTTATTCAGTGTTTATGGGATTTCCGCCTATCAAGTTCTTTCTTCCGTAATTGCAGTTAGAGCTTCCGTCAATCCAAAATTAACTTCCGCCTGTCAAGATGGTTCTTCCGCCATCGCAGTAGGAGTTTCCGCCCACCTAAAGTTAGTTTCCGCCAATCAAGTTCTTTCTTCCGTCACCGCAGATGAAGTTTCCGCCGATCAGGATTGAATTTCCGTCGTTCAAGTTACTTCTTCCGTCATTATAATTTAAGCTTCCGTCTGTCAAGATTGAATTTCCGCCCGTTTCTTTATGTCGACTAACCCACGATACCTGCAATTTCAGCGTTGTATTCCTTCATCCAAGAATCAAGGTTTGTTTTAAAAGCCTGATCATTGACGTTGTTGTCGAAATCTCCTGCCGGCATTATCTTGCCAAGCAACCTGTCCTGGGCTTTCTGGCAACTGATGGCTACATGGTAGGAAGTATGTGAAAAGGAGACCATTTCGTACACCGAATTGAACTCGGCAGGGTAGAGCAGACCTAATTGTTTTTCTATCTTTTTACGAGCCAGGAATTCCGGATCAGCCACCAGGTCACGCATTTCTATGAAGTTTTGCAAGGCCAGATCGGCCACTGCATCCCCGTTTTTCTTACGGGCTTCCTGATACGTTTTGAAGATGTTGCCCCATTCCTTATCAGTGGAATTATCAATGGTTTCCATCAGGATGCGACAATCCTCGAAGCCGGCATTCATGCCCTGTCCGTAAAACGGTACGATAGCATGTGCCGCATCGCCGATAAGCATACTTTTATCTTCATATATCCATGGGAAACATTTTACTGTGACTAAAGACGAAGTTGGATTTTTGAAATAATCATCGATCAAAGTCGGCATCAGTTTAACAGCATCCGGAAATTGTTCGTTGAAAAATGATTCGGCCTCTTCTCGGGTTTTAATCGAGGCGAAAGATGGATTTCCTTCAAATGGAAAGAAAAGGGTGCAGGTAAACGAACCGTCGAAATTAGGTAAGGCAATCAGCATGAAATTTTTTCGTGGCCAGATGTGAAGGGCTTTTTCTTCAATCAAAAAGGAGTTATTTTCTCCCGCCGGAATGAACAGTTCTTTGTACCCGTGTTCGATATAATACTGACTATAATTAAATCGATCTGTCTTTACATAGGCATTACGAAGTGCCGAGAAGGCGCCGTCGGCTGCTATGACAATATCATGATCACCAAAAGCAGATGGCGTATTTGATTCAAGGTCCATGATGCTGAGTTTATTACTTTGCAATTCAACCTCATCGACACGTTGGTTGAATAAAATCCTGACACCACATTGTTCGGCCAATGACATCAGTTTTTTGTTCAGGTCACCTCTGCTTACAGAATAGATGGCTTCGTTGTTTTTGCCATAAGCCTGAAACGGCGAAGTGCCATCGATGTTATGAATTTGACGACCGTACATGGGGATGGCGATCTCTTCAATTTCCTTGCGTAAACCTGCCATTTCAAGGGCTGCCCATCCACGCAGACTCATGGCCAGATTAATTGATTTTCCGGCAGATATGCTTGCTTTACGCATGTCAGGTCTACGTTCTAATATGGTTACAGTATATCCCCGTTTTTGGAGTAAGATACCCGCCAGAGACCCTACCAGCCCGGCGCCTAAAATTGTAATTTTATTCTTCATCACATTTGTTATTTACTTTAATACTTTCGGTCAGTGATATAATCCACGAGTTTGATCATATACGTTTTGGCTTCAGAGTCGTCAAACTCGTTTAGAATAGCAATTGCTTCATTCTTGTAGCCTTCCATTTTTTCAGCCGCATACTTGATTCCGCCAGCGGCCACTACTGTATCGATGATATAAGTCACTTCATTTTTTTTCTTGTTTGCATGTTTGAAAATCGAAATAATCTTATTCTTAGTTGCTTTATCACAATTGTTCAAGGTGTAGATTAAAGGCAATGTCATTTTCTTTTCCTTGATGTCGTTGCCGGTTGGTTTGCCAACATCTTCACGGCCATAATCAAACAAATCGTCTTTGATTTGAAAGGCGATACCCACTTTTTCGCCGAATAGTTTCAACTTGTCCGACACAACTTCGTCTTCACAGGTCGAATAGGCGCCGGCAGCGCAGGCAGAAGAAATCAATGAAGCAGTTTTACATTTGATGATATCGAAATAGATATTCTCTGTGATATTCAGTTTCCTTGCTTTTTCGGCTTGTAATAGTTCCCCTTCACTCATGTCTTTTACTGCTGAAGCAAGAATTTCTAGCACTTTGAAATCCTTATTATTCAATGAAAGCAGAAGACCTTTTGAAAGCAAATAATCGCCAACCAAGACAGCAATTTTGTTTTTCCATAAGGCATTGATGGAGAAAAAACTGCGGCGCTTATTGGAGTCATCGACGACATCATCATGCACTAATGTGGCTGTGTGGAGTAATTCGATGAGGGAAGCGGCACGATAGGTTTTTTCATTAACTTGTCCACACAATTTCCCCGATAATATGACAAAAATTGGGCGAAGTTGTTTGCCTTTTGTTTTCACAATATACTTCATAATATTGTCGAGCAATGACACGTTGCTTTCGACTGCTTTATTGAAATTCTGTTCGAATTCAGCTAGCTCAGTATGTAAGTATTTTTTAATTTCATTCATTAGGCGGCACAATGATAATCACGGGCGGGTTAAATAAAAAGAATTCTTCTTAAAATCTCGGTTTTAAACGGCTATCTCTGTGAGTGAAGGCGTTTATCGGATGGATTGAATAACTATTTTTTATTGTTTTTTGAGAAGTTTATTCTCAACTTGAACACCTACCGCTATTCGGTCAAGATTCAATTGGGAAGTTTTCCATAACATTGGCAATTAATCGAAAGGAATTTGCATTCATCCTGGTGATGGATAGTGATTCAAATTCAATTTTTATGCTACTTGTGGAACTTCCGAACTGATTTCAGCGATTCTGAAAATTGTAGAGATAATTTTTGATTTATATAAAAAGAAACTATATTTGCCTGATATAAACTAAAATCACTTTTTTTATTAAACTTAAATTTATGGCAAGCAAAAAGTACTTATTATTAGCCGCATTCGTCACCTTGTTCTCGTCTTTTGGCGTGAAAGCGCAAGATGGTGGAAACAGTGGTATGTATCGCGGTGGAGGATATGATTTCTCTGATACTACCTTAATTCCTGAAAAGAGATTACCACAACAAAAGGATTTCCTGAACAATCAGTATGATTTTCCGGCTCAACCACGTAATCAGTGGGAAGTTGGTATATCAGGTGGTTTGTTGAACGTTTCGGGAGATGTAAAGTCGAGGACAATCTTCAATAGAGCTATTAAGCCTATGAATACGATGGCTTTCGGTTTGTCAGTAAGAAAAGCTTGGGGTTATGTAGTATCTACCAGACTGGAATTCATTCATGGTAGTGCTTCTGGATATAACTATTCCGGAGCTGGAGGCTACAGTGGACATCCAACTAGTCCTTGGACTCAAGCAGGGTATACCGGAAATGTATTTTACAATTACAAAACGACTATTAATGAACTGTCTGTTCAGATGATAGCCGCCATGAATAATCTGAAGTTTCACAGAGCCCGTAATAAAGTAAGTTATTATGCGATGCTTGGATTGGGGGCCATGACTTATAATACTAAACTTGATTTGAAGGATGCAGGAGGAAATAACTACAAATTCCCTACTAACGCGACTTATGATAATCGCAAAGAAATAACTAAGGAACTGAAGAGCATGTACGATGGTAAGTATGAAACTGATGCCGAAGCTGCAGGCAACCGTGGTAAATTGGCCGGTGGTACACTGCGTGGAATGTATACTTTTGGTTTAGGCGGACAAGTACGTTTATCACAAAAATTATCATTACAAATTGAAGATAAAATTACAGGTGCCAGTGATGATTTGATTGATGGTCAGCGTTGGCAAGAATGGCCATCGAGCGGTGGTAGTGCATTAACTCCACAGTATGATCTTGTGAACTATTTTTCAGTTGGATTGAATGTAAATCTGGGTGGTAAATCTGTTGATCCGCTTTGGTGGATGAATCCATTGGATTATAGCTATAACGAAGTTAAGCATCCGAAAATCCCTTCAAGCAATTGTGATAAAGATGCTGATGGTGATGGTATTTCAGATTGTTTCGATCGTTGTCCTAACACGCCTGGAGGAGTATCTGTTGATTCTCATGGATGTCCGTTCGATACAGATGGTGATGGTGTACCTGATTATAAGGATAAACAATTAATTACCCCTACTGAATGTCAACCTGTTGATGCTGATGGTGTTGGTAAATGTCCGGATCCTGAATGTTGCTCACGTATCAAACCAACTGAAGTCAAGCAAGAATGTGGTTCAATACCTGTCGGTTCAATTCCTTTCCCTGCAGGTTCACCTAAGTTGAATTCATCTGCAACCAACCAATTAAATTCATTGTCTAATTCAATGAGAGCTAATCCTAACTGTAAAGTTGTGATTATCGGTAACGGAAGCGGTAGTAAAGTTGAACAACAACGATCATGGGATCGAGTAAACTCTGTCATCAATTACATGGTTGAAAAACAAGGTATTGATAGAGAGCGCTTCATCTTCCAATATGGTAATGCAACCGGTGACAGCAATTCAGTTGATTACCGTGCCGCAAGTCCTGGTGAAGAAGGTCCGTCAAACTTACCTCCTCCTCATCCGAACTTACAAAAGAAATAAGATATACTTTTTGCCATATAAATAGAAAATGGTCCCGAAGAAATTCGGGACTTTTTTTATGCAACAGCATGATGATAGCTTACCCTTTGGACAAAATAATTTCATGTTTTGAATATGAAATTTCTCAACTGTAAAATTTCGGATTACCTTTGCCCGTTCAAAACATATTATAATGAATTCATTCGGATTATTGGAAGAAATGAGCCAGACCATGGCTAAATTACAACAAGGATACGACACGTTACAACGTATCGACAAGGTGGAGGTGGGGACAACACCCAAGACGCTTGTATGGCAAATGGATAAAGTGAAACTTTACCGATATGACAGAGGTACTCCTGCTAAATGCAAGATTCCTGTGTTGGTGTCATTTGCAATTATGAATCGTCATGACGTATTGGATTTACAACCAGACCGCTCCTTGATGAAAAAATTTCTTGACGAAGGCCTGGATATCTATATCATGGATTGGGGCTATCCGACAAAGGCGGATAAATTTTTGACGATGGAAGATTATATTGACGGTTATATGAATGGTGCCGTAGATTTTATCAGGAAGGAACATGGAATCCAGAAAATAAATAAAATGGGTATTTGTCAGAGCGGAACATTTTCAACTATTTACGCTGCACTTTATCCAGAGAAGATTAATACACTGACTGTATATGTTGCACCCTTTGATTTTACTACTGACAAATGCATGTTGTATAAATGGACCAAGTATCTTGATGTCGATACCATGGTTGATTCTTTGGGTATCATACCGGCTGATTTGCTGAATGCAGGATTCGGAATGCTGAAACCAAGCGGTGACATTTCCAAATATTTCAGCGTACTCGATAACCTTGGTGATGACGATAAGGTTATGAACTTCCTGAGAATGGAATTCTGGAAGAATGATTGCCCTGATCTTGCCGGTGAAATGTACAGGAAGTATATCAAGGATCTTTTCCGGGATAACAAGCTCATTAAAAATGAATTTGAATTAGGCGGACGCAAAGTGGATCTTAAAAAGATCACGATGCCATTCCTGAATATATACGCTACTGAAGATAATATTATTCCGAATGAGTCGACCATTGCTATTAATGCAAAAATTGGTTCGACAGACAAGGAATTGTACGCCTTCCCTGGTGGCCATATCGGTGTTTTCGTAGGTGGACGTTCTCAGAAGGAGCTTGGACCTAAAGTAGCTAAATGGGTAACTGATAGAAGCAAATAGGAAATTCAACTATATTGAAAAAAGGCAAACAAATTACTGTTTGCCTTTTTTGTAAACGTAATATCGGCTTTTGATGAAATCAAGGTATTCATAATCCGTAGCATTTCGCAGGAATTCATAACTAGGGCGATTCCATCTCATGAATTCTTTCAGATCTTCATCCTTAAGATAAGTGATTCGTGCAACCAGTCTTTCATTGAATGCAAAGTCGATATATTTTTCACGTTCCCATTTTTCATACATTTCCTGAAAGGCCCATTCCTGACGGTTCTTTTTGCTCAACATGGCCAAAGGCATACTGCGCATGTCCACTTCGTCTTTTCGTTCTTTACGAAGTACAATATCATAAACTTCACGATATCGGATACTGTCTTTCTTGAAATCAAGCGGCTTGCCACGGATGTCCACTTCCCGTAACATCACCGGGGCTTTGTTCATCACCATCTTATAAAATAAAGGTTCTTTTTCACTCAGTATGCGGATGCGAATTGTCTGGTATCCGACTTTCGAGAATTCTATCAGTTCGCCTTTCCTGACTTCAAGTTTGAATTGTCCGTCCTTCTGAATCGTCATCCCTTTTTGTGTGTAAATGTTCTTTACATTCACATTATCCAGAAAATCATCATTCGCTAGATCTCGGACCTCACCTTTGATCATGGTTTGCGCCACCAGTACCCCCGGGATAGAAATAATTGACACTAAAGCGATAATAAGGAAACGATAACGCATGACTCTGTCGACGAAAATACATCATGAATTTCTTATCAGGCAACAATTCACATAGGTTTCACACTTAGACCACGACATTGATCATCTTACCTTTGATATAGATGAATTTTTTCAGCGGCTTGTCCTCCATCCATTTCAACACGATGGCATCTTTCAATACCGTTTCCTGTATCTCTGCCGCATCTGCATCCAGCGCAAACTCATACTCGGTCCTTGTCTTTCCATTGATGGCTACGGGATAGGTGAATGAATTTTCTATCAGATAGGATTCATTCAGTTCAGGATACGAAGCATCCAATATAGTGTTTGTATTCCCTAGCGCTTGCCAGAGTTCTTCACTGATATGAGGCGCAAAAGGTGTCAATAATACCAGCAAGGGTTCCAGAATTTCCTTTTTAGTACAATTTAATCTGGCAAGTTCATTTACACAGATCATGAATTGGCTCACCGAGGTGTTGAAGGCGAAATTCTCAGTATCATATTCGATTTTCTTGATGGTCTGATGAAGCACTTTCTGCTCTTCCATGCTAGCCTTCTCATCCGTAACAATGTATCCTTTGCTTTCATCCATATACAAGCGCCACAATTTTCGCAGGAACCGATGTACCCCTTCGATGCCTTTAGTATCCCAAGGTTTGCTGACTTCTATCGGCCCTAGAAACATCTCATACATTCGGAAGGTATCCGTTCCATATTGTTCGATGATATCATCAGGATTAACAACATTATATTTCGATTTGGACATCTTCTCAACCGCATCACCGCAGATATATTTGCCATCTTCCAGAATGAATCTGGCATCTGCATATTCATTATTTTTGACTGTTCTGAATTTATCCAGATCGAGTTCGTAGCCATCCACGATATTCACATCCACATGAATTTCGTCGACAGGGCCTGAAGTTTGAATTCCGGTCTCCACAATTTCTTCAGACGATAATGAACTTCCTATCCTGTTTTTTGATAAAAAGTCATTTGTTCCACTGATCCTATACACAAACCTAGAACTTCCACCTATCATTCCCTGATTGATCAGCTTTTTATAAGGCTCATCATAGGTAATATAGCCAAGATCATTCAGCACCTTACACCACATACGCGAATACAACAGATGCCCGACCGCATGTTCGGCACCGCCTACATACACATCTACCTGATTCCAATAGGAGCTGATGTCTTTTGAACAGAATGTATCGTCATTATGCGGATCCATATAACGAAAATAATACCAACTACTTCCGGCATAACCCGGCATAGTGTCTGTCTCCCTGACACCCGTTGGAATATTCATCCATTCAGTCGCATTGGCCAAAGGACCTTTCCCATTCGGACCCGCACTATAGGTTTCCAGATACGGTAGTTCCAGAGGAAGCTCGTCTTCACGCATGGCAACAGG
>CAIQUX010000057.1 GCA_903875055.1 uncultured Bacteroidota bacterium | reverse complement strand
CAACAGGCGGCTGATTCGATACAGGGCTGAATGCAATGCCTTTAAAGATATTGGATGCTGGAGCGGTCACCAAGGTACTTGCACTTGATGATGACCCGTTATCGATGATTTTAATAATACGGTTTGATGAAGCTTCTGCAGTGGTGGCAAATATTATTGAGCCGAAGCTCGTCGCGGTATTCAATCCTGAAAAATTAACGGTAATACCTCTCGCACCTATATTGGCAACTCCAGTTGCTAAAGTATAAATCAATGACCATGATCCTGAATTGAATATCCATTTTTGTATACCCCCAAGGGCACTTGCACGGTCGTCAGCAATATATAAGACTGATCCGTTGGCAATAACGCCCGGACTAATTGAAAATGCATAAGCACTTGCTCCGGATACAGTAGGCAAACCCGGCAATACTGTGATTGTATTGCCACTTGCTGTCGGTAAACCAGTGCCAACAGTAGCGACGCTTTGAATAGTACCTGATGCAGCAGAACAATAAAGTTGACCGTTGATATTATTTACTGTCCGTGCATTTGCGATGGTCGTGCTGACTTGCAAGCTACCAGATGTTGTTCCGAACAAATTGGTCCGTATACCGCCACCACTACCTGTTCCTGAGGCCCAATACCGCAAACCATCATTTGAAAAAACTCCACCACGGATATTGTTGGTCGTAAATCCTTCGGCATTAGGAATGGAACTACTTGTATTTACTGCACCATTTGCATCAACACGCGCGATGACACGATCGGTTCCGCTTGAATTCGTTCCGGTTCGATATCCAGAAAAGCCCAGATACAAGCCATTGTCTGACCGTGACAATGCTCCTTCTGAACCCGCTGACGGGCTTATGGTCAATGCATTGCTGCCAGTGGAGGGTACGTTGATGGTTTGTACCAAGCTGCCGTTCATTGTATATTCTATCAAGGATGTCGCGGTAGCCGAATTGACATTTAATACCACCAGATTTCCTGATGTAAAGGCGCTTTGCGAATGGACCTGAAATGTGATTGAAAATAAAATGACCGACGCAATACCACGAAAAATGATTTGAGCTGTTTTCATACTATAAGAAATTATCTTGAGAGACAGAGATGCCATTATCTGACAACTACTCCTCCATTCAAAGTGCGAATGTAGAATCAGACCCATCCTAAACACACAATTACTAATTTGATAATGATATGGTAACTATTCAACACAGTTAATCTAACATTATAATAATGTGCATCGGCATCAAACTTTAATCGGTTGTCAAAACATGAAGATTGATAATAGTTCTGTAAGACTATGGTAACATTACCTTCATTCTGTGCAACTACATTTGTCGATATTTTTTTATCTCATGAAATTCATGTTCCCGTTTTTAGCTGTAGTTGTGTTATGCAGTGCATGCACGAAATATCGTAATCAGGCATCAATACCTGATAATAATACCGTGCCGACCAACGGCAACATCGTCTTCGGTTCGCTGCGTATCAATGAATTCATTTGCAAAGGAGTGAACACGAAAGCACAAACCTATTTTCAGGGTTCTGATGCCAAATGGTTTGAATTATATAACCCGACCAACAACAATATTACACTTGAAAGTGGTCATTGGTTCATCACTGATTCTCTCGAAGAAGCTAATAAATTCAGTATACCTCAGAATCCTTCCGGCAATCAATGGACAGTTCCTGCAAAAGGATTTCTAGCCATCATGTGCCTTAAGACGACTTCCATTCCTTGTCCTTCAAAGATTAATTCAACGTTTAGCCTTAGCAGCACAGAAGGTGCTATTGGCATTTTTTACAAACCCGATTCCTTATCCGCATTAATTGCCATCGATACCATTCGTTATTCATTTCCAAGTGGAGCCTTATCAGGTATTAGTTATGGCCGAATACCCAATGGAGAAGGACCCATCATTCAATTAACCGATGTAAGTCCCGAAGCCTCTAATTAACACGTAAACTATTTCAATGAGATCATATATCACTTTATTGCTGGTCAGTGCCTGTTTCTGTTCGAATGCGCAAAAGCTTTCCAGTTATAAAAAATTCAGAACACAGGTTCCGGAACCGTCAGACCTTGTCTATACTAAGGATTATTCAAAATTCTATTGCGTCAGCGATCAGGGATTTTTGTTTTTGACTGACACGGCAGGACACATTCTCAAGCAAGCGAAGCATACAGGAACAGATTTTGAAGGCGTATTTGCCGATGATCAATATGTGTATGTAAGTGATGAACGTACACGACGTGTCTTGCTTTACGATGTTGAATCACTAACATATATCAAACAGTATGAAGTGATGTATTCCGGTGCAGCCAATGAAGCCTATGAAGGAATTACCTTCAATAAAAAGAAAAATTGCTTTTTGCTTTGTATTGAAAAGAATCCAACAACACTTTTTGAATTGAATAAGGATTTTCAAAAGTTGGCTGAAATACCGATCAAGTCAGTATCTGACATTTCATCGATATGCTACTACAATGATTTCATTTACGTATTGAGTGACGAAGATGAAAAAGTGTTGAAGCTAGATCCAACAACGTATGCTATTCTATCCTCTTGGAAAATACCGGTGACCAATCCGGAAGGAATCTGTTTTGATGCACAAGGCCATCTTGTGATTCAAAGCGACAAAGACCAAAAAATATATAAATTCAATTTAGCCCAACTTCCTTAATAATGAACTTAAAAACACTGACTACCCTTGCAATAATAGCATGCTGCTTACATCAAGCTGAAGCACAAACATCTTTCAGTAATGGTGTCAATTCCATCGAATTTTCTGGTTTGATAAGCGGCATCTACAAGCAACGGTTTCTGGATGAATCCAATCCGAATAATCATGTAGGAAACGTTTTGAGCAATCCTCTTAATAAAAAGAAAAATGTGTTTTCGCTGAGTACGGCCCGTTTCAATATTCAAGGCACTAAAGGAACCCAATGGGCCTATCGTATGCAACTCGATTTTGCTCAACTTGGTTACACGTCAGGTTCTGGTGAATTTCCTGCTTTGCTGGATGCCTGGATAGCATACAAACCGATACCCAGCTTAAAACTGACATTCGGTTATCAAAAATTACCTTACTCAGCCAATTGTAATGCGTCGCTTGAAACACAACCTTATTGGCAACGCGCTGAAATTACACGAGGTGGTATTTTTTCACGCCGTGATATGGGATTGACATTAAAGAAATCTTTTTTCGGCGAGCGCATTAATCTTTATGGCGGCGCTTACTCAGGCATGGGTGAATACATCATGACCACAACAACCGGAGGTGATAACGATCAGAACGGAAAACCAGAATACGTGGCCCGTATTGATTTTTCAACCTCTAAATTAAGCTATAACGATATCTATGACGTACATAATACCCAAATGCCACTGCTCAATATCGGATTGAATGCGAGATATGTCGAGCGAACAAAATCATATAACGGAATGGCCGATTATGATTTGAAAATAGTGAATGGCAAAAAACGTACAATAGGTGCAGATGCGGCCTTTGCTTTCAAGGGATTTTCAGCTCAATTTGAAATCCATCAATTACGTGTACAACCTAAGGGGACCGACACGACACGTTTACAAGGTAAGAGCACGGATCATTTTAATGCAGGTGGTATGTTAGTCGAATTGAATTATTACAACCGTAAATTGAAGTCCGGCGTTTATTTACGGTATGATAATTTTGTTCCGAACGATTTGATAAAAAACAATCAGGAGCAAACATTATCTTTCGGATATAACTATTTTTTGAAAGGAACTAAGTCGATGTTCAAGTTACAATATCTCGATCGCTTAGATAAGAAGAATACGCTGTTGCTACGTACGAATGACGAACTACGTGTTGGCTGGCAAGTGGTTTTGTAAAACTGGGAAAGCCGGTCCTCTTGGTTTGTCTTCTCCTTGAATTTAATCCAACTGTGTTTACACGATTATTAACTGCTTGTGTCGAATAACGAATAATCATGGAGTATTACTGAAGACTCATCCTTCATTCATATTAATATAGCCGTGATAAAAAACAGAAACGTAAGAATAATATCAATCTACTATCTGCCGTTATTTTCAGAATTATCGTAATCTGAAAATCTGAACTGACTGATCTTTATATGTTTGATAAGAAGGCTGGTTACTTGAAGCTTTATCCGTACATGTCACAATCGTGCTATCATCAATGAAAGAAACACCTTCTACATTGCCATACAGAATATTATTACCCGCACCCACCACGCCCGTACTGCTACCTTTTGGAAAATCGTATACGACACCTTTGCCGGCGGTGGTACTCCATGAGGTTGGACTTAATTCTCCAACCCATAACTGGGCATCTTCCTGACTGACAACAGCCATCGTATTTCCAAACAGCGCTAT
>CAIQUX010000056.1 GCA_903875055.1 uncultured Bacteroidota bacterium | reverse complement strand
TGGTGTCGAATGCTGCAGGTACTTCTTTCAGCAATACCGGTTTGAATCAAACGACCTTCTATACGTATTCCGTTTTTGCCTATAATGATGCCACTTGTTTTGGCGGTCCTGTCTATTCTCCCGGATTGCCATTGTCTGCAACGTGTCAAACTATGGGACCTCAAACCTATACCTGGTTGCCAACCTCAGGCTCTGCTGATTTTCAGGTGGCTACTAACTGGAGTCCCAACCGCAACTTTACCAATGCCTTGGATACCTTGCTTTTTAATCAGGGCGGGCAAGTAGCAGTCACGAATATTACGTCGCAGCCCATATCCGGTTTGCGTGTGGCTTCGGGTACTGAAGTAACGCTGTCTGCGGCAACAAACGATTCATTGCTAATTGCTAATTTTCTCGACATCCAATATGGTACCACGCTGACGATGAGTGGTGCATCACTTTTTAAGCTCACCTTCAAGAATGCTGGAGGTCAACGAAAATCGACTATAGACGGCAAACTGATTCTGAATGGCAACGACCGTTATAATGCACATTATGCCATCACGAAAGTATCAGGCATGGTGCAGGTCAATCATTTGAATGCCATGTTTTCAAATAGCTGTATCACTTGTACGACAGACAGTCTGATTTTTCTGCCCAACTCAAGACTTGAATTTAATAAGGATAGTTCTTATATCCCTCAGGCTTATTTTGACAGTACCTCCACGTTGCTCATAACAGGTATCGTTAATCATGGTCCGGTAATGCCATCTTCTTCTGTGGCAACGCCACTCGGAAATGTGACGATTGATTGTCCCCAAAGTGTGGTCAATATGAATATGCCAAGTTCTGTGAATCGTATCAAAGGGAAACTGTTGATCAAAAATACAGGTGCCGGATATCTGTCATTGGGTAACATATATCTGTTTGGTAAAACTGAATTGTGGAAAGGGAATTTGACACTTTTTTCAGGTGTGATATTTTATGATGATGTGTATTTAGATACAGGTAAAGTATCGATTTATGCCACCACCGGATTCAGACGTAATCTTAGCTCCACGGCCATGGATACCATACAGGTATACAGTTCAAATACGGTTGTCGACTTCACAGGTCCGGGTCATCAGTATGTGTCTATCCTCGGGCAATATATAGGAGGTGCTCACTTGTTTACATTAAGCAATCCATCGGGCGCGACATTGATCGGCAATGTCAATCTGACTGGTACCGATATACTCAGGATGGATGAAGGTTCATGGACAGGCTCTGGCACATTTACCTATGGCTCTTCTGCTAAATTGCAATACAATCATACGGTAAGTCACACGGCAACAACAGTCGAATGGCCGGATGTGAATGGTCCTCGTACGGTTGAAATGAATCTTCAGTCCCCTTCACCGTTCAATCGTTTGTATCTGCCCGGCAACCGCAATCTCACCACACTCACTTTGTCGAATGGGGTGATGGTTTTGGATACGAATAATCTGACTCTAGAACAACCTTATCAGGGAACCGTGCAAAACAATCATATGATTGCCACCAACGGAAGCGGACAACTTTATATGAAATTTGCTACCGGTAATCCTTCAGGTTTATATCCTATCGGGGACCTTGTTTCTGCAGAAGAAAGTAGTCAGGCAAAATTAAGTCTCACCGGTAATACCAGCAGTCGATATATCGGTGTGCGTGTTACGGATGGTGTACATCCGAATGCCCTAGGCAATGTTATTTCAAGGTATTGGACTATCAGTGATACGGCATCGGTACCGTCTTATTCTTATAGGTTAGACCTGATACCCGACAGTTCGGATATCACATCAACGAATATTTCTATGCAGGCATGGAATGGAAGCAGTTGGCAACTATACCCAAGTTATTTTATGAATGATAGTCTGCGCACATCCTCAATGTTGAATGTAACTGCCTATCCTCTTGGTCAACATGTCTTTACCGGATTTACAGGAGGTGTGTTGCCTGCATCGAATGTGTATACTTGGAATGGCTCACAGAATAATGATTATCAAAATGCCTTGAACTGGACACCCAATAGAACAACACCGTTCAATTCGGACAGGCTCGTTTTTAATAACGGAGTCTTTGATTCGGTGGCACATATTCCCACAGAAACCATACAACGCCTGACCATCACCAATCATACCAATGTTTTATTTACCCCTACCACTCCATACAGTATTGTCTATTCCATCCAATCGGATAATGATACCAATACCAATGAATTATTTGTTGATAATACCAGTTCGTTCTTATTGAAAGGTTCCAATAGTAAGATCAATTTTATCGGATTACAAAATAAAGCACTCATCGACGG